>CAZLTH010000006.1:0-21756 GCA_964562355.1 uncultured Syntrophomonadaceae bacterium
TTCTCTCCCGGAAAATGGAGCCTTTTGCCAAATCATTAACACTACCTAAAGAAGCAGCTTTCCCTTTACTCATCGGGATAGTCTTCGGTATAATTCTTGGCGCTGCCATTATCATTGATTACGCTAAAAAAGGGCATCTAAGCCCCCGGGAACTAAGTTTAATCGCTATTTATCTGAGCATCAATCACAGTCTTTTCGAAGACAACCTTATCTTTGCTGCTTTGGGAGCTAATATTTTTCTGATTATGGTTATTCGTTTTCTTCTGGCTTATATTATCACCCGCACTGTTGCCCATTTTTGGAGTCAAAAAAACAAACTCGCTACCTGGGTTCAAGGCTCAAGGGTTAGGTAGCCCAAACCGTAATCCCTTGACCTCCCGGACTCCCGACTCGCTCGGACTCCCGACTCGGCTATCGCCGTCGTCAGGACTCGTTCGTCACCCCCCGGGCGACTCACCTGTCGCCGTCGTCAGGACTGTTCAAGCTCATACTCTTCGCTTTCACCAGACTCGTACTCCTCGTCTTCACCCCTGCAAATAACTGATGATACTAGGTGTTATATCTGTAATAGAATTCATCTTGCTGGTGCTACTTACAAAGCTATTTTTACCATTCCCATAAATCAAGGCCGGAACAGGATTGGTGGTATGATCATCACTGCGCATATCTTCTATATTGCCATGGTCACTGGTTAAAAGAAGCAACACATCACCTTTCAGGTAATCGTGCAAGGCTGCTAAAAGTCGGTCTAAGTGTTCCAGTACTTTAAAAATGGAGGACATATCCCCAGAATGAGCAGCTAGATCTGTCAGAAAATACTCAAAAAGCGTCAAGTCGTTCTCCTGAACAATCTCTGCGAGCCTGTGGGCCGCCTCTTCAGGAGAAATGAGGGGCACAGAATAACCCATTTGTTGCAAGCTTTCATTGGTTATGTCCATAAAAATCGCCCGACCACTTTTAACATCTTCTATGGTTCTAAAGGAGAGTCCAGCGTAGTAGTTTAACATGGTGGAACAAGAAAAAGACCTATTTCCCTGGGACAGGGAATCAAAAAATTGCGGCCGGAAAGCATTCGCAAAAGTAACGTTAAAGCCTTCTGCCAGTAATCTTTTAAAAATACCAGCTCTCTTTAAAAGAAGATGCAGTTCCCGGTTGGGAAAGCCTTTAAGATGATATCCCAATATAGCTGCCGCATTCTCTCCTGTAAATAGGGTAGCTTGCCCAGTAGCGCTCTGCGGCCTGCCAGCGACACCCAGACCAGTCTCCAACTCTAGTAAAAGAAAGTTTTGACCTTCCCTACCACTGTTTTCCATTGTCAAAGAAGCTCCGCCCAAGATTTTATGCAATCCCGGCGTAAGCATCGTTGCCAGGGGATTATGTTCTGTTCCCTTCCCCAACCCCAACCCATCAATAAATAAAAATAAGACCTTTTTGGTCATACGATTCTCACTTCCAACTCAACCAATTTCCCTTGGCAACTCTCCTAAAAGAATCTGCAATGTCAATTCCTGACCATCACGCATTATTATAACATTAACCTTATCTCCCGCTCTATGCGCAAATAAAATATGGCGCAGGGCCTCAAAATCAACCATTTTTTCTCCCGCTATTTCCACAATAAGATCGTTTAGCTTTAGTCCAGCTCTATCTGCCGGACTATCTTCAACTACTTTTACCACTAAAATCCCATAGCCAACAGACAACTCCAAAGCTTCTGCCTCGAATGGGCTAATCTCATCTATAACTATCCCCACCCATGGACGAATAATCCGCCCATGCTCTATAAGTTCAGTGACAATCTTTTTTGCCATATTACTAGGGATAGCAAACCCCATACCTTCAAACCCGGGAAGTTTTATCTTGGCTGTATTAATACCGATAACTCTACCCATTAAGTCAACCAAAGCTCCCCCGCTGTTACCCGGATTAATAGCTGCGTCAGTCTGGATAAAAGAAAAACGATGTTCTGCTGCCTCAATAAAACGCTCTGTAGCACTAATCACTCCCAAGGTTACCGTTTGCTGAAAAGACAACCCCAGTGGGTTGCCGATAGCAAGAACCATCTCTCCCACCTTCAGAACATCAGAGTCACCGAAAGAAGCTGCTGCCAAGCCTTTTCTTGCCACTCTAAGAACTGCTAGGTCAGTAATCGGATCTGCCCCTACTATCTCGGCACGCAAATCTTCTCCATCAGGGAAGGAAACTATAACCTCATCAGCTTCGCGAATAACATGATAGTTGGTCACTATCAATCCTGCCGCATCAATAATTACCCCTGAACCTGTACCAGCTTCTTGCATCCGGCTGGTACCGCGAAAGAAATCAAAAACTTCTTGTCGATTAGAAATGCCCACCACTGCGGGCGTAACCTGTTGTGCCGCCCTGACCACGGCTGTATTCTGATGTTCTGGCAGGAGCAACTCTTCTTGGTCGGGAAGCGGATCGCTTTCTTTCTCCTGCTCTGTCTGCCCGGCAATATCAGGCTCTACTGGTGCTGCTTCTCTTTCCGGCAACCAATAGTAATATACTACGGCCAAAGAAATCAAACTGCCCAACATCGCTCCCAATAAAACAAGCAGAAAATAACTTAAAGAAGAAGACCTTTTTGACGGCACGTCAAAGTCTCGCATAAAACTCATTTTATTTTCCTTCCTTCCTTCCTTTAGTTTTTCCGTTTTAAAGATGAGCAATATCATTCAAAAAAAGTGCTTCTGCTATTTCTCCTCTTAACATAATAGCACTTAATGATGACAATGCAACTGGAAAAGAAAAAGGAGGTCCTTCCCGATGTAACAGCACAAAAGTTAAAAGAGCATTGATAAATCGCCCATGGCTAACCAACAGTATGCTCTTATTCTCAGGAGAATTCTGAAAAAAAGTGCTTGCTTGTTTAATTCTCCTCTGAAAACAGCTGCTGCTTTCCTGTACAGGTAAAGGCTCATTAGCAAAGTCTTTTTTCGTTCTTTTGCTTAAGGAAGGATATACAGACATAATCTCTTTCCTAGTTAGACCCTCTATCACTCCCCAGGAAAACTCTCTGAACAAAGGATGGCTAAAAAAAGATTTCTGTTGGGATACAGCTATTATCCGGGCAGTCTCCTCTGCTCGCTGTAAATCACTAGCATAAATCTCCTGCAAACGATATCCCCTCAACCTTTTTGCCAACTGCCTAGCCTGTCTCTTTCCCCTGCTATTCAAAAGATAATTTACCTGCCCTTGAAATCTTTTTTCAAGGTTAGCTTCCGTCTCCCCATGACGCACCAGCAAAAGAAGCAATAGTGTAATCCTCCCAATGCTCTAATTCATAAACCTAGTGACGTATTTTGACAGGATAACAGGATGTACAAGATAGGTTACTCATGTCCATCCTGTTATCCTGTCAGCAATCTCCCAAAACTCAAAACTCCCCCGGGGATTCCCCGTCCTTACTCAGCCACTCAGCCACTCAACCACTCAGTCACTCAGTCACTTAGTCACTTCGTCACTATTCAACCGTCAACTCGCTTTATATCTACCCCCAAAGAAACAAGATTTTTTTCAATACCTTCATACCCTCTATCGATATGATCCAGACCGCTTATTTCTGTTTCCCCCTCGGCCACTAATGCCGCTATCAGGCAAGCTGCGCCTGCGCGCAAGTCACTAGCTCTAACCGGGCAAGCCGTCAGATTTGTCCGGCCTTGTACCACGGCACTGCGCCCTTCTACTTTTATATTTGCACCCAGTCGCTTTAATTCATCTACGTGCCGAAAACGGCTTTCGAAAACATTTTCAGAAATGATTCCTATCCCCTCAGCTTGCGTCAACAAAACCATCATCAAAGATTGTAAATCCGTAGGAAATCCCGGGTAAGGAAATGTCTTCACATCTACTGCTTGTAAAGGTTTTCCAGCACGCACCAGGAGAGTGTCTTCCCCCACTTCAAGTGTAACTCCCGCTTCTTTCAATTTAGCTATTATAGATTCCAAATGTTTGGGAATCACATCCTCAAGCAGCACCTCACCACCTGACACTGCTGCCGCCAACATATACGTCCCTGCCTCAATACGGTCAGGTATTATACTGTGGGTCGTCCCCCTTAGAACCTCTACCCCCTGTACCCTGATAACATCGGTACCGGCACCACGGACACTCCCTCCCATAGAGTTTAAAAAATTGGCTACATCCACTATCTCCGGCTCCTTGGCACAATTCACGATAACAGTCTTCCCCTCAGCCTGTACAGCAGCCAGCATAATATTGATAGTAGCTCCTACACTAACTACATCCAGATAGATTTTGCTGCCTCGCAACTTTAGAGCCTCCATCTCTACCAGTCCCTGATTTACCTTTATATCTGCTCCCAAAGCAGAAAACCCTTTTAAATGCTGGTCTATAGGTCTAGGACCTAAGTCACAACCTCCGGGAGCCGGAACCTTTCCTCGTTCAAAACGACCCAATAGAACACCCATAAGATAATATGATGCTCGTAGCTTCTTGAATACATCATAGGAGACTATCTTTGGTTGGACTTTGGAAGGATCTATCAAAAGAGTATCTTTCCCTGTCCAAGTGACACTGGCTCCCAATGATTTTATTATTTCTACTTGTACGTGAATATCACTAATAGCAGGAACATTTTCTACGGTTACAGCTGAATTAGCCAACAAAGCAGCCGGCAGTATAGCCACAGCTGAATTTTTTGCTCCACTAACCTTCAGAGAACCTTTTGTTTTCACCGGACCTTGGATAACTAGTTTTTCCAATTTTACATCTCCCTCCAATTAACACATTACGTCTCCCCTCTCACACTTCCATCAACTCAAAACCGAACCACGGATAAACACAGCCTGCCCCATTCGACTACGCTCAGGGCAAGCTCTGAGCGAAGTCGAATGGGGATGGACACAGATGGACACGGATAGATACGAAAATCGTCTCCCAACCCAAAACTCAAAACTCAAAACCCAAAACTCTCCGGGACACGCACCCCCCATCCTTACTCAGTTACTCAGTCACTCAGTCACTCAGTCACTCCCCCTAAAGTCTCCCTCTTTTTCACCGCTAAAAGCATTAATATGAATTACTTCCTTGGTGTCAGTAACTATACGCCAAACAGGGACGACTTCCCATTTTTCAGCCTCATATTCCCGGCTGTAATATCCCAGAGTTATCTCTATAATTTCTACTAGTTCGACCGCTGGACCCCGGGCTTCCAAAAAATAAAAAAGAGCCTGGCTTGCCGGAATAACTAACCGGCTTTCCCCACTAAACCCCAAAGGTGTCAGCCAGTAAAACTCTGCCTTTGATAAATAATTTCCTAGGTAATAAATATTGATGTAAGAAGCATAAAGAGGGATACCTTCATAAACTTGGTAAAACCGAACAGCTTGCTCTCCTGCACCAGCAGGATAAATAGCATCAAACTCAGCATCCGCCGGCAAAAGACCAGCTTGATCCAAAAACTCCTCTGCTTGTTGTTTGAGCTCCTCTAAAGGCAACGGGCTGACTTCTTCTGGTCGGCCAAGGCTACGGAAAATAACCTGACCCTTGTCGTGAAAGACAAGAATTCTTCCTTGATAAGTATACACTATCTCCCCATTGTTTTCACGCCGCATCAGAACATTTTTTTCTTCCTCTGTAAAAAAAGCTTGCAGATATTTTTCTTTGTCTGGTGCCGGTGCCCGCACAGAAAACAAACTCATTTTTTGAGTTTGCTGGGGAAGTGATGTCGCTAGCAAGTAATTATTCTCTGCCAACAGGTCCATCACCTGTTCCACTTCCTCTGAGCTCACAGCGGCATAAGACAAGACAAACTCCTGCCCTACCCAAATTTGATAAGCCAAGTATATATTTAAAGCCAAAAAAGCAATGATGAACACTGTCTTGGCTTTTGATAAATCCATTTTTTCTCCTACTTTCCCGATTCATTTAGACCGTAGACTGCGCAGGGATGTTCTATATAAGCTCCTATTTCCCCATCATAGGCCATTTTTTCAATGGCTCTTCTTATATCTGCCGTTTCTATACGAATATTATATTCTTTTTTGAGCTTTATCATCATGTATTCCCAATATACCGTCTTGATAACATAGTTCGGTATTTCCAGTAACAATCTCATTTTTTAATACTTTACCAAACAACCTAGTGGAAGTCATCCTAGCCTGAACAATAATTACCGTTTTCATTACAGCACCCCTAAAAATTTCTGGCGGAGAGAGAGGGATTCGAACCCCCGATACCCGCAAAGGTATACTCGATTTCGAGTCGAGCGCTTTCAACCGGACTCAGCCATCTCTCCATGTCTTCTATCCTTTTAATCTTTTCTCTTCTTTACCTTTTTCCTCTTTTTATCTCCGTGCCTGAAAAAACTCACGCATGAGAGCTGCTGACTCTTCTGCCCGCACCCCCTCCAGCACCTCCAAATAATGATTAAATCTTTTATCCTGCGCTAGGTTATAGAGCGAACCAACTGCTCCTCCCTTTTCATCTCGCGCCCCAAAAACCAGCCGGGATAAACGAGCCTGCAGCATAGCGCCAGCACACATGGGACATGGCTCTATAGTAACATACAGAGTGCAGTCCAAGAGGCGCCAGCTACCTAAAACAACTCCGGCAGCACGTATCGCCAGTATTTCTGCGTGAGCGGTAGCATCTTTGAGCCTTTCCTTGAGATTGTGCCCTCGGGCAATAATTTTATCCTCCCTAACAATCACAGCCCCAATAGGAACTTCGCCCTGCTCTAAAGCTTTCCGGGCTTCTGCCAGAGCCTCTCCCATATAATAATCATGCTCATCAATTTTCATTCTTTCCCCCATCCCACTTGCTCATGCCTCGTTCCTCATCCCTAACTCTTAACCCTTCATCCATTATCTATCATAAATTAAAAAAAATCAATAGGCGACACAACTACACAGGTAAAAGCCAGGTTTTCTCATGAGAAGGAGATGAGGTATAATCCGGCGAAACGTAAGAAAAATATTCTATTTGCAGTTTACAAATTTACCATTCACTGTATAATATAATAGTTGAATCAAGATAGTTATCAACTAACAAGCCGTGTCAAAAAAGAACCGTCCCCAGTGGTTTAAAGGAGGTCTGTAATGAGTGTAGAACTGCACTGCCATACAACTTTTTCCGACGGCTCCTTGTCTGTAAGGGAAACTCTTGCCCTGGCTAAGAAAAAAGGGGTCACTCACCTAGCTATTACTGACCATGACACCACTGGGGGGATAGAAACGGCTGTAGAATTGGGTCATTCTCTGGAAATAGAAATTATTCCCGGCATCGAAATATCTGCCTATGACTTTAAACGAAGAAAGCGAGCCCATATACTAGGTTATTATGTGCAACCGGAGCATGAAGCCCTAAAAAAGCTTTGTAGCCCGCTGATAGCCAGACGACAGGAAGCCTCTCGCAAGATGGTAGAAATTCTGTCTGACACCGGGTATAAAATTACTTGGGAGCAAGTGCTTCACTACGCCGGAGAGGGTGGTGTTTTTAAACAGCACATCATGCACGCCTTGGTAGCAGCCGGTTATAGCAGTAATATTTTCAGCAACCTTGCGCAAACTCTTTTCTCCCGGGGAGAGCAAGGACAACCTCGTGGCATCGCCTATATTCCTATAACCTACATTGACGCCATAGAGGCTATACAAGCCATTCGCAGTGCCGGGGGAGTGCCGGTACTGGCTCATCCCGGGCAATATGATAATTTGCCAGCAGTGCCCGAGTGGGTAAATACCGGGCTTGAAGGCCTAGAAGTCCAACACCCTGCCCATGACACAGAAACAGAACAACAAGTCGCCAGTCTGGCACAAAGTTTCAAGCTGGTCACTACCAGTGGTTCAGATTTTCACGGGCTTTATGGCGAACATTCTTTTAGCTTGGGAGAAAAAAACCCTAGTATAGAAAGCGTGCAAGCTCTAAAGAAAAAAGTTCCTAGGGGAAACAGTTAAAAGTATCTTTGTAACTACTCAGGCACAAAGGGGATTTGCCCCTGAATAGTTAAGAACGATTTAATATAAAAAAAGGGGCTGTTCTTTAAACAATGGTAGTAGATGAGAAAAACGATGTTGCAACAAAACAAGATGCGGCCAAAAACCTTGCTCTTTTAAAAGATAACGCCAAAAATTACAAGGTAATTTTTGGCGCCAATGCTGTTTTATCCTTTGCTGACGGTCTTTACTATCCTTTTTTAATAGGTTTCTTCTACAGTATCGGCAACATCCCTTTAACAGGAGCTGGCTTGGGATTGATTCTAATCTTTGATTCCATCGGCAGTTATTTCGCCGGAAAGTGGGCCGACAAATACGATAAAAAACTTTTTTTTCTGCTTTCTTCTATTGTCAGTATTATCATTTTTATTGCTTATCCTCTTCTTCCCCTATTAGAGAGAATAGATCACAACTTGATGCTTTTTGTCTTGTTCTTGGTAATGTTTGTTGATGGCATCACGGATGGTTTCTGGGGTACAATTGAAGCCATTTACCTAGCAGATATTACAAGCAAAACTTCCCGGGGCAACCAGATGGGTTCTTACTGGGGTGCTGGAGGAGTCATCTCCGGAGTAGCTATGATTAGCGCTGGTCTTTTAGGACTGTATATTAATTTTCTTGCAGCGGCTCTTATCGTTGTTTTAATTTATTTAAGTGGGTTTCTGATGCTGCTACGCATCAAAGAGATAGTGGACAAAAAATAGCGATGCAAACGATTATCCCCCGTTACTTCCGGGTGAAAAGAAAGAGCTAGAACATTATCCTGCCGGGCAGCAACTATTTTCCCTTCCAGAGTCAACAGCACCTCTACTCCGGTGCCGGCAGTGGCAATATAGGGTGCACGAATAAAAACCCCTCGAAAAGGCTCTTCCCCCAGTAAAGAGATTTTTAAATCAGCCTCGAAACTTTCTCGCTGCCGCCCAAAGCCGTTGCGCACTACCACTGTATCCATAAGATTCAGCAGCTTTTGATCTGGTCTATCTTTAATTTCCCGACCCAAAAGAACCAACCCAGCACAAGTGCCCAAAATAGGTTTGCCTGCTTCCTTCATAACAATAATACTCTCTCTAAGTCTCTGACTATCAATCAACCTGCTGATAGTGGTACTCTCACCACCCGGAATTATTAAACCATCCAGAGAGAGAAAATCCTCCCGTCTTTTCACCCCAACAGCTTCTGCCCCACAACCTGTCAGCATCTCTAGGTGTTCCGCTACTGCTCCTTGCAAAGCTAATACGCCTATTTTCATTTTTCAACTCCAGCTCCTTTTATTAGCACAAAATACTGCTTTATTCTTTGTTTTCATTCTTTCCCCATGCAGTATTATTATAGCAGCAGCGTCTTTTTTCTGCAAACGGAACCACTGGGGAACCACTGGGGACGGTTCTTTTTTGACACGCAATGCAAGACACAACGATATTCCATAGGAATCTCTCGGTTGACATGCCCATAAAAAGAAGTCATGCTGGACATGGTAAAGGGTTCTTGGAAAAATCCCTGCGCTTTATTGATACGATTTTCGGGGCGGTTTTGTTTGCAGGAAAAGTAAAATAATAGTATACTGATATTATTAGGCTCTTGGAAGTAGAGCAACATTCAAACCGAAAGGAGCGACTTGCTGTGGATTTTGTTAGAAAGGTTGCGCATAGCGATATATTAGCTAGCGTTATCGAACTGCCAGAAAGTCTAAAACACAAGAAAGTAGAGATTCTCATATTTCCCTATGAAAATAGAGGCGCTGAGGATGATGCAAAACAAAAAATAAAAAGAGCTAGAAAGTCATTAGAGAAATACAAAAATGAGAAGCTCCGAAGGTTAGAAGAGGGGGCTTGGGCAAAAGCCGTGGTAGGTAGATATGAAAATAGTTGATGCGAATATTATACTAAGGTATTTTTTAAACGACACAGAAACTTTATCAGATAAGGCTGCGGATATATTAGAGAATAACGAGATTTTTGTTCCAAATGAAGTGATAGCAGAAGTAGTCTATGTGTTGGAAAAAGTGTATAAAGTAGGGAGCAAAGAAGTAAGCGATTCCTTGCTAGAACTTTTTGACTATGATAATTTGCGGGTAGGTGATGTTGAACTTATTAATGAAGCGTTAAGGCTTTATGCTGAAAGAAAGTTAGATTTTGTGGATACCTTGCTATATGCATATCAGAAGGTGAGAAATCACAAGGTGTATACTTTTGATAAAAAATTAAGCAAAATGCTAGGGAACAATTCGTTCGGAAGTTAGGATGGGGAAAAGTGGCAATAGCCGAAAGGTTGCAGAGCAATGGGTATAAATCAATTTTTGTTTTCCCCATGGAGCGCTTTCTCGCTACTTGACTTTGCTGACAAGGTTGATTTCCAGACGGAAGTTACCGGGATACGGATAAATTGCTGCCCTGAAATCTCGTAAAAATTCAAGATATCCATGATACTTCCTTTGCTAGCCATAACATAAATGCCTTTTTGGGTGGCGTATTTTATGCCGTCTTTGTCGATATACAGTGCCGCAAAGATAGGAATCAGTTCTTTACCAATGTATTCTGGAAAAAAATCAAAAAAGTCAAGAAGCAAGTTGGCAAAATCATCTATATGCTCTTGTTTGTAGTTTGATTTGGTTTCATTTAGAATAATTTTATCTTTATAAACAGCCATGATATCAAATTCCCGGCGCATAGAGGGGTCTTTGGTATGCTTTTTCTTCCGCCGGATGGCAAAATCTTCGGGGCTTTCTTTTATGTCAAAATATTTTTTGCTCAAAGGTATAATATTGGGAGCCATGATGTCTTCCACCAACGAGCCCCTTTTCTGGGCCAAGTCTTCCCACTTTTTGTTGAGTTCTGCCCTGCTTGCACGCATTTCTTCTTTGAAGGCCTGTATTTCTTTTATCGAATGTTCCCGGCTTAAGCACATTTCTTCTAGGGTTTCCTGCACTGACTGCTGAAAACAATTCCTATCAGCCTGCAGTTCTTCTTTAAAATCCTGCATGCTGCTTTTAAGATCGAGCAAGGAATTGCTTGTCTTCAAAAAACATCTATCTGTATGTCTTATGAAGTTCTGTAGTATTGCCTCTAGGGAAAGTGATTTTCCTTCAGTTTTTTGAAACAATTTTAACACCTCCCTAGCTATATTGCTAAAAGCAACTAACTTAGATTATCAGCAAATCTTTGAAAATTAGAGCTTAATGTTTAGCTGCTGGTTGCCAGTTAACGGTTAACTGGCAACCGTTAACTGGTATGTGCTTATCGGCAAATATTAGTTTAGTTACCCGGGCAACCACAAGGGATTGCCCCTACGGACCTACCACCCACGTTCTTGCATCCGCTCTTCTTGTTTCAGGGTAGTTATTTCTATCCCGCGCATGGCTTCGCCTAGACCTCGGGACACACGGGCCAAAACTATGGGGTCATCGTAGTGGAACGTGGCTTCGACTATCGCCCGGGCGCGTTCTGCTGGGTTGTCAGCCTTGAATATGCCTGAGCCTACAAAGACACCGTCAGCACCTAGTTGCATCATGAGTGCAGCATCGGCAGGCGTGGCAATGCCACCAGCGGCGAAGTTTACTACTGGCAGAGAACCTGTGGCTTTAATCTCTTTGAGCAGCTCGTAGGGGGCATCTAGTTTCTTGGCTTCAGCCATCAACTCGTCTTCTCCCATAGCTACTACTTGCCTGACTTGGTTCATTACTACTCGCATATGTTTTACTGCTTCGACCACGTTTCCTGTTCCCGGCTCACCCTTGGTTCTGAGCATAGCTGCCCCTTCGCCGACACGGCGCAGGGCCTCGCCTAAGTCACGTGCGCCGCAGACAAAAGGAACTGTAAACTTGTCCTTCTGTATATGATAAACTTCATCGGCTGGGGTAAGCACTTCGCTCTCGTCTATATAATCTACCCCCAAAGCTTCTAGTATGCGGGCTTCTACAAAGTGCCCTATACGAGCTTTGGCCATCACCGGGATACTGACTGTTTCCATAATCCGTACAATAATCTCCGGGTCAGCCATGCGGGCTACCCCGCCAGCTGACCGAATGTCCGCTGGCACTCGCTCTAAAGCCATGACGGCAACTGCGCCTGCTTCTTCCGCAATTTTAGCCTGCTCCGGTGTGGTTACGTCCATGATTACGCCGCCCTTTTGCATCTGGGCCATCCCTTTTTTTACTCTTAATGTGCCTTTTTCTGTCATCTAATCCCATCTCCCAATTCTTAATTCTTAATTCTTATTTTTCATCATATGAGGTGACCAACTTAGCCCTAGCAATCTGTCGCTTTAAAGCCAGATTTATCAGCTCATCAATAAGGTCGCTATAGTTTAGCCCACTGGCTTCCCAGAGTTTGGGATACATGCTGATACTAGTAAACCCCGGGATGGTGTTAATTTCGTTAATAATTACTTCTTCTGTTGTTGGATTTACGAAGAAATCCAGTCTAGCCATACCGAAACACTCTAGAGCACAAAAAGCTTTCATAGCTAAAGACTTGACCTTCTCCGTCAGAGCCAAGCTTAAGGGCGCCGGTATAATCAACTCTGAACGTTCATCAATGTATTTGGCTCTATAATCATAAAAATCATTACAAGGCACTATCTCACCCGGCACGGAAGCCCGGGGGTGGTAGTTACCTAAAACGCTGCATTCTATTTCTTTACCGTACAGGGTTTTTTCTACCAGTATTTTCAGATCATAGCGTGCCGCCTCTTGCACGGCAAGTAATAGCTCTTCTCTATCTTTAGCTTTGGTTATTCCTACGCTGGAACCTAAGTTAGCCGGCTTAACAAAGCAGGGGAATTCGAGTTCTGCTGCTATTTTCTGCGCCCAGTAGTCCGGGCTGTCATCAAACTCAGCAGAGGTGAAAAACAAGTATTTTCCTACTGGCAGTCCACTGTTTTGCAAAAGCATTTTCATCATCACTTTGTCCATGCCTACAGCAGAGCCTAACACTCCTGCCCCCACATAGGGTAAGCCGGAAAGTTCTAGTAGCCCCTGGATGGTGCCGTCTTCTCCAAAGGGACCGTGCAGGAGCGGAAAAACTGCTGTTATTTTGACTCTTTTGGTTATCTGCTCATTTTCCAGATAAAGAAGCTCCCCCGATGAAATTTCCGGCAGCAAAATCACACGTGAGCCGGCTTGCTCACCTCTCTGAAAGGCCGGCATAACTTCTTCTCCAGCCAACCATTCGCCCCCGGGAGAAATTCCCACCGGGATAATATTATATTTTGCCCTATCCATGACCGCCATAACCGCGGCAGCCGATTTTAAAGAAACTTCATGCTCTCCCGACCTACCACCGAAAATTAACATGATGTTTTTCTTTTGCATTTTAACACTTACACCCCCACTCAAGTTTGGAGGTGGGAAGTGGTGAGACTTCCTGTGGATGTCGAGCGAGTTCTGACGAAGGCGATAGCCAAGTCAGAACTCGCTCAGACTCGTACTCCTCGTCTTCACCCCATCAAGGGGGAGGGAGTCACGATGGGCAACCACAAGGGATTGCCCCTACGTCTCCTCACTCTTCGTTACCACCTTACCAACTTACCAACTTACCAACTGTCCAACTGTCAACTGTCCGCTGACGCCGCTTCTTCAATAATCTTCGCCACTATATCGCCCGGGACTTCGTCATAGTGTGAAAAAGTAGATTTAAAATTTCCTCTGCCTTGGGTCATGGAACGTAAATCAATGGCGTACTTGAACATTTCTGCCAGCGGTGCTTGGGCGCGAATAATCTGCAAACTACCACTTGCTTCCATCCCCTGAATGCGTCCCCGGCGAGAGCTCAAGTCACCCATGATATCCCCCATATATGTCTCGGGCACAATTACTTCTACATCCATCACTGGCTCTAGCAAAATCGGGGTAGCATCTGCGACTGCCTTTTTGAAGGCCCCGGAGGCTGCTATTTTAAAAGCCATCTCCGATGAGTCCACGGCGTGGAAAGAACCGTCGTAGAGCTTAACTTTAATATCTACTACCGGGTACTTAGCCATACTTCCTCTCTCCATGGCTTCTCGCACACCTTTCTCTACTGCCGGCACATATTGCCGGGGCACAGAACCGCCAAAAATCTTATTTTCGAAAAGGAAACCTTCTCCGCGCGACTGCGAGCTGATTTCTAAGAAGACATGCCCATACTGACCTCTGCCGCCTGACTGTTTTTTGTGTTTGTAAGATGATTTAGCAGAAGTTTTAATTGTTTCTCTATAAGGAACTTTCGGTGTGGAAAGGGTTACTTCTACTCCAAATTTTCCGGTTAAGCGGCTGGTAATTATCTCTAGATGCATATCACCCAATCCTGAAATAAGGGTTTGTTTTGTTTCTTTGTTGCGTTCCACTCTGAAAGTGGGGTCCTCTTCCAAAAAGCGCGCTAACCCGGAGCCAACTTTCTCTTCATCACCTTTAGACTTAGGTTCTACAGATGCGGAAATGACTGGTTCTGGGAATTCTATCGGCTGAAATAGAACCGGCGTATCTTTATCACAAAGGGAGTCACCGGTAGCTGTTTCGCTGAGCTTAGCCAAGGCTCCAATATCTCCGGCTGCAACTTCCGACAGAGTTACCTGGGTTTTTCCTCGCATAATAAAGAGTGGACCTGTTCTTTCCGTAGTTTCTTTTTGAGGATTATAAACTTGGCTGTCTCCCTTGAAAATACCTGAGAAAACTTTAAAAAAGCTGATTTTCCCCACATAGGGGTCGGCTAGGGTTTTAAAAACCAGCGCTGCCAAGGGAGCATTACTGTCTACTTTCAGCGCTGTTTCCTCCTCCTGCCCCTGCTTGGTGACTTGTACCTCCTCACTCTCCGCCGGTGAAGGCAAGCATGAAACCAGCGTATCTAAAAGTGGCTGCAGGGCTTTGTTCCTAGTCGCAGAACCACAAAGGACAGGAAAGACCTTGCGTTGCAAGACTCCTTCTTTTAGCCCAGCCCTGACTTCCTCTTCCGTCAGGGGTTCGCCTTCCAGATACTTCATCAGTAATTCGTCATCGCTTTCGACCACGGCTTCTACCAGCTTTTCCCTACCGTCCTGCGCTTTGTCCAGAAGATCTGCGGGTATTTCTGCCGTATGATATTTAAGTCCTGTTTCGTCATCGTACAAAATCGCTTTCATTTTTACTAGGTCGATGACACCTTGAAAGTTTTCTTCACTGCCCAGCGGTATCTGAATGGGCACAACTCCCGTGCCAAAGTTTTCCTGCAACTGTTTTAAAACTCGTTCAAAGTTAGCATTTTCCCGACCCATCTTGTTAATAAAAAATAAACGAGGGAGTTTATTCTCTTCCATATGGCTCCAGGCCTTTTCTGTGCCTACCTCTACTCCTGAAACAGAGCAAACAACAATAATGGCACTATCAGCCACTCGCAAAGCACTGATAACTTCTCCCACAAAATCAAAGTACCCCGGCGTATCCAAGATGTTTATCTTGGTGTCCTGCCAGACACAAGGTGCTAGTGCCGTATCGATGCTTATCTGTCTCTTTATCTCTTCTGCATCAAAATCTGTGACCGTATTCCCGGCATCGGTACGTCCCAGGCGACTGATAGTTCCCGTGCTGTAAAGCAACGCCTCTGCCAAGGAGGTTTTACCGGCACCCCCATGCGAAACCAAAGCAACATTTCTTATCTGACCTGTTTCATACTTTTTCACATACACTCCTCCTGTTTATATTTTTTTCTTGACATAGTTAATCAGCCCGCCGGCTGCTATTAACTCCTGCATAAACTTAGGAAAAGGAAGGGCCTGAAAAATTTCTCCTGTAGTAACCTTGTGTATCTTGCCCGACTGAAAATCAACCTCTATTTTTTGTCCTTCCTGTAAAGCGGCAACCGCTTCAGAAGATTCCAATATGGGCAACCCGATGTTAATGGAATTCCTATAGAATATCCTAGCAAAGGAAACAGCAATAACACAGCTGATACCAGCTGCCTTTATCGCTATGGGAGCGTGTTCCCGGGAGCTGCCACAACCGAAGTTTTTCCCGGCCACAATAATGTCTCCGGTCTGCATCTTTTGCATAAAAGCAGGGTCAGCATCTTCCATACAATGCTTAGCCAACTCTGATGGCTCAGAGGTATTTAAATACCTAGCCGGTATAATAGCGTCTGTATCAATATCTTCGCCAAATTTCCAGACATTGCCTGTCACTGCCATTTATATTACCTCCTCCGGATGAGTTATGCATCCAGTTATGGCTGAAGCCGCGGCCACAGCCGGACCGCAAAGATAAAGTTCGCTTTCTGGATGTCCCATGCGCCCCACAAAATTACGATTGGTGGTCGCTAGACCTTTTTCGCCGGCAGCCAAAATGCCCATATGCCCTCCTAGACAAGGACCGCAAGTCGGTGTGCTGATTGCTGCTTCCGCTGCCAAAAATATTTTAAACAACCCTTCCTCCATGGCTTGAGTGTAGATAGCTTGGGTAGCTGGAATAATCAAGAGGCGCAGGTGAGGATGAACTTTCTTGCCCTGCAAAAGCTTAGCTGCCACACGCAAATCTTCTATTCTGCCATTCGTACAAGAACCGATGACCACCTGATCTAGAACAATGTGTCCGGCGTCTTTAACCGAACGAGAGTTCTCCGGCAAATGCGGGAAAGCCACCTGGGGCTCGATAGTGGAAACATCATACTCGATAATTTTTTCATAAACGGCATCCTTGTCGCTTACAGCTTCCCGGTAGGTTCTTTTAGCACGATATTTTATATATTCCCGGGTAGTGCTATCCGGAGCGATTAGACCAGCCATAGCACCTGCTTCTATCGCCATGTTGCTCATGGTAAAGCGTCCGTCCATCTCCATTGTTTCTATGGCTGCACCGCTGAATTCCATGGATTTATAGCGCGCACCGTCAACTCCAATATCGCCGATAGTATGGAGAATCAAATCTTTGCCCCCTACCCAAGGTTGTAACTGACCATTATAAACAAACTTAATCGTAGGCGGCACTTTAAACCAAGCTTCTCCGGTCGCCATGGCTGCCGCCATATCTGTACTACCTACGCCTGTACCTAGTGCGCCTACAGCACCATAAGTACAGGTGTGAGAGTCCGCACCAATAATCAAATCTCCCGGCAAAGTCAACCCTTCTTCTGGCAAGAGGGCATGTTCAACCCCCATACGCCCAATCTCATAATAGTATTTAAGGTCAAATTTGCGTGCAAATTCTCGCAGCGCTTTTGACTGTTCTGCCGAATTAATATCTTTATTCGGTGTAAAGTGATCGGGCACCAGCACAATACGCTCCCGGTCAAAAATCTTGTCTACGCCTATCTTATAAAACTCTTTTATCGCTACCGGCGCCGTGATATCATTACCTAAAACTATATCTACCCGAGCCATCACTAGATCTCCCGGGGAAACAGTTTCTTTCCCGGCATGACGCGCCAGAATTTTCTCTGCCATAGTCATTCCCATAAAACAATATACTCCTTTCAAGTGAGTGACTGAGTGACTGAGTATCTGGGCTTTTTTAGCAACTTATAATTACTAAGTGATTGAACACGCTGGTCTTTGGAGAAATAAGGGGTAACCTGCCCCCGTCGTGCTCCGTCCTTACTGAGTCACTGAGTCACTGAGTCACTGAGTCACTTCTTCTTGATAAACGGCATCATTTTCCTTAATTTTTCACCGGTTTTTTCAATTAGGTGCTGACTGTCTTGGCGGTTCTTGGCATTAAAAACAGGACGATGTGCCTGGTTTTCTAAAACCCATTCTCGCGCAAATTCGCCGTTTTGTACTTCCTGTAAAATCTTTTTCATCTCTTGGCGAGCCTCGCTGCCAATCACTCTCTCCCCACGAGTTAAGTCCCCATACTGGGCTGTATCACTGATAGAGTGGCGCATCCAAGAGATCCCGCCTTCGTACATCAAATCAACAATCAATTTCAGTTCATGTAAACATTCAAAGTAAGCTATCTCCGGCTGGTAACCAGCTTCTACTAGAGTATCAAAACCGGCTTTGACTAGGGCTGTTGCGCCACCGCAAAGAACAGCCTGCTCCCCGAAAAGATCTGTTTCCGTCTCTTCCTGAAAGGTGGTTTCAATCACACCGGCACGAGTACAGCCAATACCCCGGGCATAAGCTAGCGCTAGTTCCTTCGCTTTGCCCGTATAGTCCTGGTAAACAGCCAGCAACCCGGGCACGCCACCTCCTTCTTCATAGGTGCGCCGCACTAGGTGTCCAGGGCTTTTTGGCGCTACCATAAAGACGTCCACATGTGGAGGCGGATCAATTAAAGAATAATGAATATTAAAACCATGTGAAAAAACCAGAGCCTTACCCTCTGTCAAATGAGAAGCAATATCTTCTACATAAACATCACGTTGCTTTTCATCAGGAATCAACACCTGAATCAAATCAGCTACTGCCGCAGCCTTACTAGGCGTCATCACGGTAAGCCCTGCTGCTGTTGCTGTCTTAACGGAAGCACTTCCTTCTCTTAAACCTACAATTACCTTGATGCCAGAGTCCTTGAGGTTGAGAGCCTGGGCATGTCCTTGGCTACCATACCCCAACACAGCCACCGTTTTCTCTTCTAATAAGCTTAAATCAGCATCTTGATCATAATACATTTTTGCCATTGCCTTTTGCCTCCCCGTTTTTTGTTGTTTTGCTGCCCCGTAAAATAGCCACCTTGCCGGTGCGCACCATTTCCAAAATGCCAAAATGTTCTAAAAGACGCTGCAGTGCTTCCAGTTTCTCAATATTTCCTGTAACCTCAATAGTAAGAGACTCCAAAGAAACATCGATCACCTTGGCCCGAAAGCTATCTACTATATATTGAACTTCCTGGCGATTCTCCGGTGTAGTTCTTACCTTGATCAAGATAAGTTCTCGCGTTACCGCTGAATCCCCAATAATATTACCTACTTTAATGACATTAATCAGCTTATTTAGCTGCTTAACAATCTGTTCAAAAGTTTTATCGTCCGCCCTGACTACTATAGTCATGCGAGAGATGGCCGAATCCACTGTTTCTCCCACAGCTATGCTCTCAATGTTAAAACCACGACGCCCAAAAAGACCTGCCACGCGGGTCAAAACACCGGGTTTGTTATCTACCAAAATAACCAAAATATGCTGCTTCATCTTATATCCTCACTTCCCCCATTCCTCGCTTCCCCCGTCCCACTTCCAACCTCCCACCTCTCAATTCCCAATTATCTGGTCTATCGGGCTATTGGGCGGTACCATAGGAAAAACATTTTCTGTCGGATCAACTAAAAAGTCCAGCAAAACAGGCCCTTCTGTTGCCAGTGCTTTTTTGATAACCTTCTCTACTTCGTCCGGTTTTTCTGCACGCCAAGCCGGGATATCATAAGCTGCTGCCAGACGCAAAAAATCCGGATTTTTATGCAATGTTGTCTGGGAGTATCTCTTTTCAAAAAAGAGCTCCTGCCACTGTCGTACCATGCCTAAACAACCGTTGTTGATAACAGCTATTTTTACAGGCAGATTATACCCTGCTATAGTCGCCAGTTCTTGCTGATTCATCTGAAAGCTGCCGTCCCCGGCGATACAAAAGACTATTTCTTCCGGACAACCTACCTGTGCACCTATAGCCGCTGGGAAACCATAGCCCATCGTCCCCAATCCGCCGGAAGAAAGCAGGCTGCGAGGTTTATTAAAAGTATAATAAAGTGCTGTCCACATCTGGTGTTGACCTACCTCGGTAGCAATAAGGGCTTCCCCTGCTGTCTGTCGGCAAATTTCCTGAATAACTTCCTGCGGTTTGATAATTTTATCTGAACGGCTGTATTGCAACGGCCTATCCTCTTTCCAACAGGCCACCTGTTCCAGCCAAGGGTTTGTAGCACCTCCCCGGAAAAGTTCCAGAATCTCTCTCAGCACCGGCTTAACATCACCTACTATCGGGGTCTGTACAGCAATATTTTTTCCTATCTCTGCCGGGTCAATATCTATATGCACCACGTGAGCATGAGGGGCAAAAGAATCAAGTTTGCCAGTAACGCGATCGTCAAAGCGAGTACCGACAGCGAAAATGAGATCCGCCTCCATCAGAGCATAGTTAGCACAGTAGGTACCATGCATACCCGGCATTCCTAAAAAAAGAGGGTGGTTACCAGGAAAAGAACCTAGCCCCATCAGGCTGGTAGTCACAGGAATCTGCCCTTTTTCCGCTAGGTCTATAAGCTCCGGGGAAGCTCCGGCAGCAGCCACGCCTCCCCCGGCAAAAATTACCGGTCTAACAGATTTTTCCAGTTCTTTGACCGCCCGGGCAATCTGTCGCTTATTCCCCATATAAGTAGGATTATATCCGGGAATAGTTATCTCTGCCGGGTAAACAAATTCTATCTCTGCAGCCTGAACATCCTTCGGCAAATCTATCAGCACCGGTCCTTTGCGTCCTGTACCGGCAATATGAAAGGCTTCTTTTATAATACGTGGCAACTCATGTACCTCTTTAACCAGATAATTATGCTTGGTTATCGGCAAGGTTATACCGGTAATATCCACTTCTTGAAAAGCATCCGTGCCGATCATAGGGGCGCCCACCTGCCCGGTAAAAATTACCAGAGGCACGGAATCCATATATGCATTAGCTATACCTGTCACTAAGTTGGCGGCACCGGGTCCCGAGGTAGAAATAACCACCCCTGTTTTTCCAGTAACCCGGGCATAACCATCTGCGGCATGCACTGCAGCCTGCTCGTGCCGGGCAAGAATGTGCTTGATTTTTGATTTATAAACACTATCATAAAGGCTGAGAACTGCTCCCCCCGGATAACCAAAAATCACGTCTATCCCTTCAATCTTCAAGGCCTCCAGAACAATATCTGCACCGTTAATCTTCATGTAACCATTCCCCCCAACTTCGCTCATCACTTATTTCACTTTTCGTTTTTCACTTTTCACTTTTCACTCCATCAATATATCTCCACTCCAGTAGTACAACATTTTTCTCGGAAATCTTTTATTAATTGCCTAGTTACAGGTCCAGGCTTGCCGGTTCCGATAACTCTTTCATCGACCTTAATCACAGGTATAACTTCTGCTGCCGTGCCCGTTAAAAAGCACTCTTGGGATGTATAGAGATCGTGTCTAGTAAAGGGTTGCTCCAAGGTTTGGAGATCTAATTTCGCTGCCAATTCCATAACTACCCGGCGAGTAATCCCCTCCAACGCCCCCACATAAGTAGGTGGCGTAATTAACTTGTTGCGACGAACAATAAAAATATTATCACCGGACCCTTCTGTTATCTGCCCTTGATTATTGAGCATGATAGCTTCTAAAACTCCGGCTCTGTTCGCCTCCAGCTTAACTAAAATATTATTTAAATAATTAAGAGATTTTACACATGGATCCAAGGCATCTGGGATATTACGCCGCGTAGCTACGGTGATTACCTCCAAACCCTGCTCATAAAACTCCGGTGGGAAAATAGCAATCTTACTAGCAATAACAATTACCGAAGCCCGGGGACATTTGCGCGGATCAAGACCTAAGTCCCCTTTGCCACGGGAAACCACTATGCGAATATAGCCATCTCGGATATCGTTGCGACGCAAGGTTTTTAGGGTGACTTCCCGAATCTCTTCCCTAGTCAAGGGAACTTCCAGCATAATACTTTTAGCTGACTCGTAAAGTCTTTCCAGATGTTCCTCAAGCTGAAAAACTCGCCCCCCATAACTACGAATCCCTTCAAAAACGCCGTCCCCATAAAGGAACCCATGGTCAAATACAGAAACTTTTGCTTCTTCCTCCGGCACATAAGCACCGTCTAAATAAATAATCAACCCCATTACCCTCTCCTCCTTTTTGACGAGTGACTAAGTGA
>CAZLTH010000007.1:0-21027 GCA_964562355.1 uncultured Syntrophomonadaceae bacterium
TTCAACCCAGACATATAGCTGTTTTTTTCCTTAACCAAAACGGCACTCAAGGCCAGCAAGGCAATAAGGTTCGGAGCAGCCATCAGCCCGTTTAGCGTATCGGCTATACTCCAGATAAGTTTTAACCCACCGGTAGCTCCCACAAAAAGGAAAACCAAGAACAGCACACGGTAAGGAAGAACTATTTTTTTGCCAAACACATATTCCCAACTCTTTTCCCCATAAAAAGACCAGGTAAGCATGGTCGTAAAGGAGAAAAGCGCCAACCCTACCAGAACAACTGTACCCCCTATGCCA
Source organism: uncultured Syntrophomonadaceae bacterium (assembly GCA_964562355.1). Taxonomy (GTDB): domain Bacteria; phylum Bacillota; class Dethiobacteria; order PWVN01; family PWVN01; genus CAZLTH01. The sequence goes on from CAZLTH010000007.1 coordinate 298, forward strand.
GGCATGCCCGCACTAAAAGCTTCCGCAGCCAGCACCCCACCGGTAAGAGTACCAACCCCTTCCGGTCCCATTACCCAAAGGGATCCTGTCACCATAATAACTAAAGCTGTTGCCGTGCAGACAACAATAGTATCAATAAAAACTTCCCAGATACCCCAAAATCCTTGCCGTGTAGGCGTATTTTTAGCTTATGCATGAACAATAGAAGCCCCACCTAAACCAGCTTCATTGGAAAAAACACCGCGTGCAATACCGAAACGTATCGCATAAGCCACAGTCGCACCAGCAAAGCCACCTACCGCAGAATGAGGATTAAAGGCATAATAAAAAATATCACCAAAGGCCGCCGGAATCTTATCGGCATGGGTAATTAAAATAAAGATAGCTCCCAAAACATAAGTTATCGCCATAAAAGGAACAATCTTCTCTGCCGTAAGACCGATACGCTTGATGCCGCCCAAAATAACAGCACCTACCAGAAGAATAGCTAAAACACCCGTAACCATCGGGGGTAGATTAACTGCCTTCTCCAGAGAGGCCGCCATCGTGTTGGCCTGCACCATATTGCCGATACCGAGAGCGGCGATTCCTGTTAAGAAAGCATAAAGAACAGCCAGCCATTTCCAGTTCGATCCCATACCTTTTTCAATATAGTACATAACTCCACCCTGTACATTACCGTCTTCATCAATTGTCCGGTACTTAACACCCAAAGTAGCTTCCCCAAATTTAGTAGCCATTCCTACCAGTCCGGAGAGCCACATCCAGAAAATTGCTCCTGGACCTCCCAAAGCCATCGCCGTAGCCACGCCAGCTATGTTTCCTACACCAATAGTAGCAGCCATGGCCGAACTTACGGCCTGAAAAGAGGTAATCGCACCACCTTCATCTTCCTTCTCCTTAGAAAACAAACGACCAAAACTCTGCTTCCAAGTAAACCCCAGCTTAGTAAATTGCAAAAATCCTAGACGAATTGTAAGATATAGTCCTGTGCCAATTAATAGTACTAGAAAAGGGGGTCCCCAAACTATTGCATTCAGCTAATTATTAGCAGCTGTAATCCAATCCAAGTATAACATCTCCTTTCTAACTTCTGACTCCTAATTTAATACTCCATACTCCGCATTTCCGCTCACTCTCTCCTCTCTCTACTCCATCAAAAGAGAGGACAACTGACTACCATTAACTAACTGTCTGTCAGCTGCAAGCCATCAACCACCCCCTTCCAACTTCGTGGACTCCTAACTTGCGCAAACTTCCTCGGAACCCTTCCCACTTCCCACTTCTAACCTATGACATCTTCCAACAGTGTATGCAACAATCCCAAAAAAACAAGGACAAGCAAAACAGCACTACAAGGCTGTTTCCCCTGTCCTTTATACCTGAGAGATTTTTCCTTTACAAAAGAAATTCCCTTCGGCGTCTTGCTTTAAAGCAAACTCTCTCCAGAGATGCGTCTTCTGACGGTACTAGTACCTGAAAGTTTCCCTGTCCGACAGCCATAGCCAACAGGTTGCCCCTTCGGTGCTCCTTATACGGATGTCTCTCCCACCAGTGTCATTCGCCGATATTCTGTTTTAAGCGAACTTTCTTTTGAATTTTTTGATAACTTTCAGAAAACAATCCCTATCCTTTTTACCACGAAACAAGTTAAGTATTCCACATAAGCAAATAAATGTCAACCGCCAAATAAGGCTCTTGCCGACACTATGGAGGCTCAAAAGGGCAAAAAACAACTTATTTCTAACATATTTATACTGTTAATGCTGTATCTTTGAAATATTGCAACTACTTAGGTTGTCAGGTTCACGGTTTAAAGTTCACGGTTAGAGGCTCTATATTCTTCATATGGATTCAACTCCTCTCACCACAAGCTTTCTGAAACAGTTGATGAGTCTACAAAGCACAGCACGTGCTACCTAGGTTGTTGGGTGCACGGTCGATCCCTTTTTCTTCAAACCGTCTAATCCTTTGTCAACTCAACCGTGAACCCTTGAACTTTGAACCTAGCTAATTACTATGTTTTTATATATGTACTCACTAGTCATCAACGATAATAGTGCTCCGTACCCCAAGGTAAAACTAATTTCATCCCCTATTTTGTAATCTTTCTTGCAGTTCGTTATGTCTAAGATTAAATGGTCACTACTGCTTCCTAAAACTTCTATTTCTCTATGCACAGGGGTAACATTGTGTGTGCCAAAATCTTGCTTCCCTACTGCTAGAATCGCTCTTATTAGATTACCTTTTTCTTCAAGTATGGGCACATTCCCAAAGCCATCTAATCCTATTTTACCAATGGGGACAGAAGGTTTTTCCTTTATTTCAATTATCTCAGCTGTTAATATAAACGTGTCTATATACACCTTTTAGTTGTAATCCACAAGTTGTGTCAGCACCAAGTACAGGGCAATCGCATATGGATTTTTTCTTCTCTATTTCTTGTAATTTTTTGAGAATGTACAGGATAATTGGCTAAAAACAGCATAGATTAGCAGCTAAACTTACAAATGGAGGAATTATTTCCTAGATTTTAGTCAAAAAAACCCTGTTTCAAATCAAATATTTTCGTATGCGGTTGCCCTGACTGCACAACCTCTTCCACTTGACTGAGCATAGGTAAACGTAGAAAAATATAGAGTCTACCTTTCCGAATTACTTTTCTAACCTCCAAGGTTGGAAGGAGGGAAAAACACCGTCAACTGTCAACTAACCATCGCTATTACTTGAGCTAACGTCTTACAAGCATCTCCCCACATGGCAAGAACATGTTCTTCTTGGTAAAGTGTATTATCCACCCCTGAATATCCCGGTTTTTCATCTAGGTTGCAAACAATAACGTTTTTCGCCTCTATCGCTTGCAAGATAGGCATGCCATAGATGGGAGTATCCTCTGCAGTATTGGCGGCAGGATTGATAACATCACAAGCTCCTACTACTATTACCAGATCGGTTTCTGCAAACTCAAGATTAATACTATCCAGATCATAAAACTTCTCGTAATCAATTCCCACCTCTGCCAGCAGCACATTCATATGCCCTGGCATTCTACCGGCTACCGGATGAATGGCTAGCTTTACTTCTTTCCCTTTACTTTCCAACACATCTATAAGCTCTTTGACAACTCCCTGTGCCTGAGATAGCGCCATGCCATAACCAGGAATAATAATTACCTTTCTGGCTTCTTTTAGAAGCATAGGGAGCATTTCCAAAGAGGAGGATTGTTTCTTCACAATCACTGTTTTTCTTTCTACCTGTGGGGGGAGAAGCTCACTTTTTATCCCTCCTAAAACTGCCAGCAAACTCCTGTTCATGGCCCGACACATTATCTGAGTTAAAACCATACCGGCCACCCCTACTAATGCTCCTACTCCTACTAGGAGAACATTATTTATAGCCAAACCGCTTACAGAGGCTGCTACCCCTGAAAAAGAGTTTAGCACAGCGATAATCACCGGCATGTCGGCTCCACCTACCCGTATGGCCATCAGAAAACCATACAAAGCAAAGACAACCACTAAAAACGCTAAAAGAGCGGAGGTCGGTAATGCAAAACTAAATATGACCGCCAGAAATCCAACCAGCAAAAGTATTATTAATATATTGCTGTGTCCTTTAATAAATACTGGTTTTTGAGAAATCCACCCCTGCAACTTCAGAGTAGCAACTATACTGCCAGTAAAAGTCAAGGTTCCTACTGCTAGGGCAAGGGTCACCGTAACCCAGAAAAACCACAAGTTGCCAGTGTACATAATTGCAGCTGTTCCTGCAACTAAAGCTGAAGCGCCCCCACCCAAACCGTTAAAAAGAGCAACAGCCTGAGGCATCTGAAGCATTTTCACCTGCTGCCCCAAGGCAATTCCCAGCCCACCCCCTAGGATAATAAATAGCCACACAAACAAATCTCCGATTATTTCCAACTCTCTAAAGACAAACAATATCGCTAACACCATACAAAAAGCACCCAACCTATTTCCCCAAAGGGCTGTACGAGGAAGCTGCATGAGACGTATGCCTATTAAAAACCCAGCAATAATGAGAACGGAAATAATAATTTGAAAAGAATCACTGTGTGCTATCATTATCTTTTCCCCTCACTCTTTGATTGGTTTTCGGACTGAAACATACGCAGCATCCTTTCAGTAACCCAGAACCCTCCTGCAACATTTATCATAGCCAATACTATGGCCAGCGCAGCAAAAGGTTTTACTTCCGGAGGTGACGCAACATAAACTGCCATAGAACCCAAAACGGTTATGCCAGAAAGAGCGTTCATACCAGACATCAGAGGTGTGTGCAACAAAGGAGGTACTGCTGAAATTGCTCTATATCCTAATAAGGCAGAAACTAACAAAAATATCAGTAAAACTGATAGCATGATCAAACCCCCTAAAAAATTATTCTCTACTTGTCCCCACCTTGCATAGCTAAAAGAGTTCCTTTGTGGACAACTTTAAAGTTATTTGTTACCAAAGATTCTTTAATTATAGGATCCGTCGCAGCGCTATCAACTCTGCCTTCTTTTACTATATGTTTCAGAAACTGCCAGAGAGATTTGCTATACATCTCAGTAGTATCAACAGACAAAGTGGCCGGGATATTCAATAATCCGCTAAGCATAATATCCTTATAAACATATTCTTCACCTGCTCTGACAAGTTCACAATTACCACCCTGATCAACAGAAATATCTACAATAACCGCTCCTTTTTTCATGCCCTCAACCATGGTCCTATCCACCAAAACAGGAGCCTTTTCTCCAAAAACCAGTGCTGCAAGGATTACTACATCACTGGACTGGACAACTGGCGTCAAAACCTCTCTCTCCTTGGCATGCCATTTTTCAGGCAAAACCTTAGCATAGCCACCTTCTCCTGTCGACAATTCTGCCGGGAGATCAAAAGAGACAATCTCCGCTCCCAGACTTTTTGCCTGTTCATTAGCCTCCGGACGGATATCAAGGGCTTTAACCTTGGCTCCCAATCTTTTAGCCGTAGCAATAGCTTGTAGCCCGGCTACGCCTGTCCCCACCACTAAAAATTGAGCCGGTTTAATAATCCCTGCTGCTGTCGGCATCATCGGAACAAAGCGAAGAAGATGGTTGGCGGCAATAATAATAGCTTTATAACCCGCTGCCGTACTCATAGACGTGAGCGCATCCATTTGCTGTGCTCGAGATATCCTAGGAATACTATCCATAGTAAAACTAGTAACCCCTTTTCGGGACAGCTCCTTGACTGTAGCATGGTTTGATGGGTTTGCCGGATGCAGAAATGAAATAAACACGCTATCTTTCGTCAAAAATTCCACTTCATGTTTTCCGAGTTTATCATTAAACTTAGGTTCCTTTACTTTAAGAATAATATTTGCTTTTTCGCAAACTTCCCGAAAATCGAGGACAACCTCCGCTCCTGCCTCCCGGTACTGCTCATCACTGATTAAAGATTTCTCTCCAGCTCCGGTTTCAATTAAGACCTTAGCTCCTCCACTTACAAAATGCTTAACGGTTTCCGGTGTAGCAGCAACTCTTCTTTCTCCTAACATTATTTCCCGAGGTACACCAACAGTAATTCCACTAAATTGCATAGGATCTACCTCCTTTTTTTATACTCTCACAGAAACAAAAACAGACAAAACAACACCCTAAGGCTGTTTCCCCTGTCCTTTATACCTGAGAGATTTTTCCTTTACAAAAGAAATTCCCTTCGGCGTCTTGCTTTAAAGCAAACTCTCTCCAGAGATGCGTCTTCTGACGGTACTAGTACCTGAAAGTTTCCCTGTCCGACAGTCATAGCCAAAACAGGTTGCCCCTTCGGTGTTCCCTATACGGATATCTCTCCCGCCAGAGTCATTCGCCAGTATTCTGTTAGTTGGTCTTTCCTTTTAACAAAAAGACACCTTGTCCTTTATCTGCTACATTTTTTAACAATTTGCTCCAAGCGGAACCCTGTTCCCCTCACCCCTACACATTTCCAATCGTTTCAAATAAAGCAATAAAAGTCAAGTTCTAAATATAGACACTAGAGCCTCTCTAGTGTCTCTCTAGTGTCTATAGAAAACAAAAACAAGTTAATAGACGCTGATTTATATGATGATTTTATCATAGGCGAGATGCTCTTTAGCTGAAGAGGTTACATATTATGCATATTTAATAAAAACTCTTTATTGTCAGCAGTCTTTTTCAGGCGAGACAACATAAGTTCCAAAAACTCTCCAGGTCTGGAATTACCCATAGCTCGTCGTAAAGCCCACATAAGCTCCAAGCGGTCCGCGGGAATTATAAGTTCTTCCCGGCGAGTGCCGGAACGGTTTATATCCAATGCCGGGAAAATCCGCCTGTCGGATAGCTTGCGATCTAGGTGAAGTTCAAGGTTGCCTGTACCTTTAAATTCCTCATAGATAACATCGTCCATCCTGCTACCTGTATCCACTAAAGCAGTGGCTAAAATAGTCAAACTACCCCCTTCCTCTATCTTGCGAGCTGAACCAAAAAATTTCTTGGGGCGATAGAATGCTGAGGGGTCAATCCCACCGGACAGCGTACGACCGCTGGGGGGGCTAACCAAATTATAAGCACGAGTCAAGCGAGTTATGCTGTCCAAAAGCAAAACCACATCCCGACCATGCTCCACTAAGCGGCGCAATCTTTCCAGAGTTAATTCAACAACACGTATATGATTTTCCGGACGCTCATCAAAGGTAGAGCTTATCACTTCTGCTTTTACTGACCGTTGCATATCAGTTACTTCCTCAGGGCGCTCATCAATCAAGAGCACAAAAAGTTCTACATCGGGAGAATTAGTGGCTATGCTATTAGCAATTTCTTTCAAGAGCATAGTTTTGCCAGCCTTGGGAGGAGAAACAATCAGTCCTCTTTGTCCTTTACCGACAGGAGCCAGCAAGTCAATCAAGCGCGAAGCCAAAAGTTCCTGCCCATTTTCCAACACCAGTTGCTCCTGAGGATGAATAGGGGTAAGTGCCGGAAAGTGAAGGCGCTTGGCAGCTTCCTCCGGGTCTTCACCATTAACAGCTGCCACTTGTAGAAGCGCTAGATAGCGTTCCTTATCTTTGGGCGTACGCACTTTGCCTGATACTTTATCTCCTGTTCTTAAATCAAACCGCCTGATCTGTGAAGCTGAAATATAAATATCCTTGTTGCTAGGCAAATAGTTAATAGCGCGCAAGAAACCATATCCTTCAGGCATTATTTCCAGAACCCCGCCGGAAAAAAGAAAACCCTCTTTTTCCATGGCAACTTTAAGAATAGAAAAAATAAGCTCTGCTCTCTGCATCAGAGAATAGTCTTTAATTTCATATTCCTGCGCCAGAGAATATAACTCTGCCAGTTTTTTTTCTTCCAGTTCACTAATACACATTTCTTTTTCCTTCTCTTTTTCTGTCAATTCAACAACTCCTTTTTTTTGAGTGACTAAGTGACTGAGTGACTGAGTGACTGAGTAAGTTGGGGGGGCTCACCACTTTTCACTTTTCACTTTTCACTTTTCACTTTTCACTTAAATACCTGCTCCCAGCACAAAAAGAATAACCATCGAGGCTATATAGCCCACCAAAATAAACAGCGAGTTTAAGCCTATATCTCCCAACACGATAGATGAAGGTCGAACTAAGCCTAGGTAAACTAAAAGTGCCAGCAATATACCCATAGCTGCGGTAACCAAGTGAAGAGGGGAAAGAAAGAAAAGCAAGGGACCCTGATAATAAAAAATATCTACGGGAAAAAGAATCGCCAGATTGGTCAGATTGGAACCTAAAACGCTCCCGACAGCCAAGTCAAAAGCTCCCATTTTGGCCGCAGCTGTAGCTGTAACTATCTCCGGCAAAGAAGTACTCAAAGCCAAAAACATGGAGCCCACAAAAGTATAACCCCACCCGGTAATCTCGGCCAAAGCTTCTGCCGCATCCGCCAGTTTGATAGCTGCCAGAACAATAACCCCAGAGGAAAGAGTAAAAGACAATAACGCCTTATACAAAGGTTTTCTGGAAACCGGAGAAGCTTCCCCAGACTTTTTGTCATTTTTCCCCTGCCTCAAAAGATAGGCGACTGCTAAATAGGTCATGAACAAAAAAGGCGTGACCGGTGAAATGCCTGCAAAATGCCAAGGAATATTAAACCCGGCTATAACCATAAAAGTCATCAGAATGATAAAAATAGTGGTCGTTTTATGCCCATTACGAGAAATATTATTAAAAATTGCTCCCTTACCTTGAACCAAATCAATAAGAGCTATTATTCCCAAATTAAAAAGGTTGCTTCCCAAAAGATTTCCAACCGCCAAGTCAGGAGCTCCAATATTGACAGCTCTCCAGCTGGCTATTAACTCCGGCAAAGAAGTAGCCAGAGATAAAAGTATCATTCCCACCCAAAGACTACCTAATCCTGTTTCTTTGGCTATTTTTTCGGCGCTGGCTGAAAGACGTGTGCCGGAGACATATATCAGAAGGGCACTAATTAGAAAAACGAACCAAGGATAGTACATAGCATAACACACACAAGTCACTCCGCTCTATATGAGGCTAAGAGGCTAAGAGGTTAAAAGATAAATAGGGACAGGAAAACCCCATAACCCCGTAACCTCATGACCCCTTTTCGTCTTTTCGTCTCTTTATCTCTTTACCTAATGAGGCTAAGAGGCTAAGAGGTTAAAAGATAAATAGGGGCAGGAAAACCCCATAACCCCGTAACTTCATGACCCCTTTTCGTCTTTTCGTCTTTTAATCTTTTCGTCTTTTAATCTTTTAATCTTTTAATCTTTTAATCTCACCCCCCCCTCAACCGGTGAGTAGCAGATATAAAGCGCACCGTTCCGGTCAATCCTCTCATTACTAAAGAGTGCGTCTGTGCTCTGTCACCATAATAGCGCACTCCCTGCAAAAGTTCTCCGTCAGTTATACCTGTAGCAGCAAAAATAACATCCTCTTTTCCGGTCAAGTCATCCATGGTCAAAAGGCGATCTACTTCTTTAAGTCCCATATCTTTGATCCTAGCTATTTCTTTATCGTCTTCGGGCAATAAGCGCCCTTGCATTTCGCCTCCAAGGCATTTCAGTGCAGCCGCAGCAAGAACCCCTTCCGGAGCACCACCGCTACCAAAAAGAATGTCTACTCCTGTATTCTCAATAGCGGTAGCTATTGCTGCTGAAACATCGCCGTCAGTAATAAGCTTGACTCTTGCACCTGCTTCCCTTATTTCGCGAATAGTTTTCTCATGCCGGGGGCGGTCCAGAATAATCGCCACCAAGTCAGAAACATCTCGCTGCAAACAGTCAGCCAATATCCGCAAATTTTCCCGCACCGAGGCATCTAGGCTAATTTTGCCTGCCGCTTTGGGACCAACAGCAATCTTGTCCATATACATATCAGGAGCATGGAGGAGAGCCCCCCGGGGAGCAATAGCCAGCACGGCGATAGCTCCAGGACCACCTTTAGCTACTAAGTTAGTCCCTTCCACAGGGTCCACAGCCACGTCTACCTCCGGTTTCTCAGCCCGACCCACTTTTTCGCCAATGTAAAGCATAGGGGCCTCATCCATCTCCCCTTCTCCAATAACCACAGTGCCCTTTACATCTACAGCATCAAAAGCAATTCGCATAGCGTCCACTGCCGCCCCATCAGCAGCATCTTTTTCTCCCAGTCCCATCCAACGACCAGCTGCCAGCGCTGTAGCTTCCGTTACTCGCACAAACTCCAAAGTCAGTTTTCTTTCCATACAACTTCTCACCTTTCCCCTTCGGGCAACCACAAGGGTTGCCCCTACTAAATTGGAGGTGGGAGGTTAGAGGTTAGAAAAGCGCCGAAAGATACTTGGGCTTGAACTTAGGGGGTATCTTTCCAAAACCTCGTCCCCCTTTTCACTTCTCACTTTTCACTTTTCACTTTTCACTTCTCACTTTTCACTTCTCAACACCCTCGCCCTCCAGCCTCCCAATCCTGCACGAACGCCTCTATCCCCTGCTCTGTCAAGGGATGTTCGAACATTTGCTTTAAAACCTTAAACGGTACCGTGGCGATATCAGCCCCGATCCGGGCTGCTTCTACCATGTGGTAAGGATGACGTATACTGGCTGCAATCACTTCTGTCGGCAGATCATAATAACGCAACATTTCTACGATATCCTGTACTAGTGCTATACCATCATGCCCTATATCATCCAGTCGTCCCAGAAAGGGGCTCACAAAAGCTCCGCCAGCCCGAGCTGCTAAAAGGGCTTGATTCAAAGAAAAAATAAGAGTCACGTTAGTCTTGATACCCTCTTCTTTTAACTCCCGTGCTGCTTTAAGACCCTCCGGAGTGACTGGCACCTTAATAACTATCTGGGGTGCTATAGACGCAAGTATCCGAGCCTCCTGAACCATCTCTCTTGCTTCCAAGCTTAGAACTTCAGCACTGATAGGTCCTGCTACCATAGAACTAATTTCAAGCAGTATTTTATGAAATACTCCCTCCTCCCGTGCTACCAAGGAGGGATTAGTAGTAACTCCGTCCACTACCCCCCAACTAACAGCTTCTTTGATCTCTACCAAATTAGCAGTATCAAGAAATATCTTCATCTGATAATCCCCTTCCTCAAGCCTTGCCGGCACAGCCAAACAAGCGCATTTTTTCTTTAATGACTTTTTTCATCTCTTCCTTGGCAGAACCTAAAATCTTACGCGGATCAAATTCTGATGGGTTGTCTTTTAAAAGTCCGTTCACCCCACGTGTAAAAGCTTGGCGAATATCCGTATCAATATTAATTTTTCTGATTCCCAGCTCAATAGAACGCAGGACACTCTCTGCTGGCACTCCGGAAGCCCCATGCAGAACCAGAGGAATATCTACTTCTTTCTCTATCGCCTGCAACCGCTCAAAATCTAGTTTAGGCTCTCCTTTATAAGGTCCGTGGGCAGTACCGATCGCAATCGCCAAAGCATCTACCTTTGTTTCTGAAACAAATCGTCGAGCATCTTTCGGATCCGTCATAAGAGCATCTTTTTCAGACACACTGACATCATCTTCTGTGCCGCCAATTTTCCCCAACTCTCCCTCAGTAGAAACTCCTACCGCCCGGGCTATCCTGCTCACTTCTGCAGTAGCCTTGATATTCTCTTCTAAAGAAAATTTAGAGCCATCAAACATAACTGAAGAAAAACCCTTACGTATACACAGCATAGTCTGCTCAAAACTAGTGCCGTGATCCAGATGCAGTGCCACAGGAACAGAAACCAGTTCTGCTGCGGTGCGTACTATAGCTACTATGTAGTCAATACCAGCATAGCGCAATGCTCCTTGGCTGGCCTGCAAAATAACAGGTGATCTTTCCTCTTCTGCCGCTTCCATAATCGCCTGGACAATTTCCATGTTGTTGGTATTAAAAGCTCCTACAGCGTAACGCCCTTTTTCAGCTTCCGCCAATATTTCCTTTAATGTAACCAATGACATAGTCAAATACTCCTCCTTTATCAGTTTACAGTTTATCGGACTCCTGACTTGGCTGTCGCCGTCATCAGGACTCGTTCGACACCTCCAGGCGTCTCGTTTACAGGGGTTACGAAGGTTCAAGGAGCCACCTTCAACTTCACCCTCGTCCAACTTCTAACCTCCAACTTCCCACCTCCAAAATCCTAGGTTAGGGGTGAGGCACAGCCAGTACTTTCCTAATAATTTCTTTTAATTTTTCTAAATCAAAAGGCTTGGAAATATAACATTCCGCTCCCAGTCGTTCGGCTTGCTTCAGTACCGATATCTCCTCGTAAGCACTCATAATTACAACCCGGGTTTTAGGCCTAGCTCCTTTGATCAGTTTTAATGTCTCTAACCCACCTATGCCGATCATTTTCATATCCAAAAGTACGATATCTATAGCCTGATCTCTTATTATTTTAAGAGCTTCTCGTCCACCTGCTGCCGTATAAACTTTATATCCAGCTCCTCTAAAAACTTCTTCCAAAAGACTACGAATTCCCACTTGGTCATCAGTAATCAGCAACTTTCTCTCTACCATTGCTCATGACCCCCCGTAATATAACTAAAAACAGTCTTTTTAACCTCCTGCCCAACAAGGCAAACCACTGTCTATTATATTAAGTATTCTTTCTCCATGTTGAATCTCCTTTTTTTACAGCTCACCTTTTCTAAAGTGTAAGGAATTCTGCCAAAAGTGGCGAAAGGAAAGCTCCAAGAAATAAAAAGAAAAAAAGTAGCGCTGCCAAAAGAAAAAGAAAAGGGAGGAAAATAACTAAAACAGCTCGCCCCGTACTGAGATTAAACGTGGTTCGCAATGCTAAAACCCTCAAAGAAAACACCCAGATAAAGGTAAAAACAGAAACCGCACCCATTATTTCCAGCGGTATTATTCTATTTAAAAAGCTAAAAGGAGCTATTAATACCGTAGGTAGCTGGGCATAGCCTAAAGCTGCTCCCAAAGAACGCACATCCCCCTTCTCGCCGAGAAGATGCGCCGCCAGATTCAAAAAAGATGCCCTTGCTAAAAAAATCAAGGGACCGAAAGAAAGAACCAAAACCAAGCTTAACAAAGGCTCTGCTCCAGATATAGCCTCAAAAAAGGCAGTAGATATAGCTGTACCCATACTCATCTCTGAAATCTGCGCCGGAGAAAAACCCCTTACCGTAGAAAGATTAGCAATAACTATTACCCCAAGATAAACCAGCAAACCCGCCCAAATATTTGCCTTAGTGGCAACACGTTTAAGCCCTTCTACAGGTTTAAATAACACATCATAAAAATCATCCAAAAACCCCATAAGACAGACCTCCTTATCCTTAACGCCAGCTAGGCATATTTTCTTTCAGTAACCACCAGGGAGAAAAGAATTCCACAGGGAAAGCATTTTGGCTCAAAAACATCTGCCACCAAGGAAAAACATCCTGTTCATAACTTTTCAACCGCACTTCTCCTTCTATCCCCACCATCTCTCTGACCAGATCAACAGCATCATAAAAGTTACCTTCTTTATCTACCAACCCCAACTCTATAGCCTGACGCCCAGTAAAAACACGTCCGTCCGCTAACTCTTTCACTTCTGCTAATTCCATATTTCTACCCTCGGCCACCACCTCAATGAACTGCTCAAAGATATCATCGACCATATACTGCAGTATTTCTCTCTCCCCGGGTGTCATTTCCCGGCTGGAACTGCCTATATCTTTATGTTCGCCACTCTTTATTGTTTCAAAATCCATCCCCAGTTTCTCATAAAGCTCTTCCAAATTAGTTACTTGCATGATCACACCAATACTACCAGTAATCGTAGCCGCATTAGCCACAATAACATCCGCCGCAGAAGCAATCCAGTAGCCCCCAGAGGCAGCTACGTCACCCAGAGAAGCAACCACCAGCACATCGGCCTCTCTGAGCCTCATCACCTCTCGATGAATCTCTTGCGAAGCAGCAGCGCTACCTCCAGGACTATTTATCCGCAAAATAACAGCCTCTATTTCGGAATCTCTCTGAGCAGCTCTAAGCTGTTCCAGAATAGCATCGGCCCCCGGAAGCCCTAAAAGTCCACCGCCGCCCCTGCCGCCTAGGATAGCTCCTTCAATGTGAATAACCCCTATAGCCCCATCATAGCCTTTCCAAGCCTCACCCTGCGCAGGATGTGACCTAGAAATATTTCTTAGTCCATACCACAGTCCCACTAATGTCAGCAAAGCCAAGACTAGTATAACAATCTTTTTTCCTTTCATCAAACGTACTCCTTCCTAAGATTACGAGGTTAAGAGATAAAGAGATAAAGAGATAAAAAGACGAAAAGGAGTTATGGGCTTACGGAGTTTTTCTACCTCGTTCCTCTTTTAACCTTTTAACCTCGTTCCCCTTTTAACCTCAATTCTCCATTCTCCATTCCTCACTATCTTCCTGCTATTAATTTATACTTTTTAGGCAGTCTTTTGATTTCTACTACCTAAAGGAAAAAAATATCCCTGCTATAGCAGGGATATTTTTATCTTTTCCCTCAACCTTATTTTTATCCTGTTTTAATCCCAGCAGCAGCCTTATTCCTCCACAATGGCTTCTACAGGGCAAGAGTCAACACAAACGCCACAGTCGGTACATTCTTCGGCATTAATGCTGTATTTTTCCTCTCCTTCTTTTATTGCTTCCACAGGGCACTCAGACTCGCAGGCGCCACAAGCGATACATTCATCTGTAATAGCATGAGTCATCATCAAAACCTCCTTAATATTTTGATCTAGAAAAATTATAAGCCAACAATATTTATATAGACCCCTCTCCCCAGCCAAAAATTAGACTAAAAATTTCTTTCCCGAAAGTTGAGGGAACTCCCTATAAAGTCTCGAAAGAGGGGGTGTGGCCTGTAAGGACGCGATTTGAATTCCGGATGAAACTGTGTAGCTACAAACCAAGGATGATCTTTGAGCTCTATAATTTCAACAAGTCTCTCGTCAGGAGAAAAGCCGCTTACAATCATCCCAGCTGCTAACAGTTTCTCCCGAAAAAGATTGTTAACTTCATAGCGGTGACGATGTCGCTCATAGACAACTTCCGTATCATAAGCTCTAGATGCCAACGTACCTTTTACCACCCTGCAAGGGTAAGCTCCTAGGCGCATGGTACCACCTAGGTCTGCAATATCTTTTTGTTCCGGCAGTAAGTCTATTACCGGATAAGGGTTGTCAAGATAAAATTCAGTAGAATGTGCTTTTTCCCACCCTAGAACATGCCTAGCAAATTCTATAACAGCACAATGCATCCCTAAACAAAGTCCTAAAAAAGGTTTTTTCTTTTCCCGAGCATATTGAACTGCCTTGATTTTTCCTTCAATGCCCCTGTCTCCAAAGCCGCCAGGAACCAAAATCCCATCTACTCCTAAAAGATGTTTTTCAGCACCCTCCCCGACCAAAGCTTCTGCAGAAACCCATTTTATATCTACAGCAGCTTGATAACTAACCCCAGCATGAGAAAGGGCTTCTGCTACGCTAAGATAAGCATCTTTCAAGTCAATATATTTACCAACCAGAGCAATCGTAACTTTTTTATGCAAGCTATGCATCTTCTCTGCCATACTCTTCCATGCTGCCAGATCGGGTTCTTTCTTCTTGAGATTGAGTTTCTCTATAACAATACTGTCCATTCCTTCCCGGTGCAAAGCTAAAGGCACATCATAAATGGACGAGACATCTATATTTTCAATTACTGCACGAGCATCAAGATCACAAAAAAGAGCAATTTTGTCTTTAATATCCTGAGATAACTTTTTCTCAGAACGACAAACAATAATATCCGGTTGGATACCTATACTACGCAACTCTTTAACGCTGTGCTGGGTCGGTTTTGTTTTCAGCTCGCCTGATTTGAAAAGGAAAGGCACCAGAGTAACATGAATATACATAACCGCCTCTCGCCCTAAATCACTTTTCATCTGACGAATAGACTCCAAAAAAGGCAGACTTTCAATATCCCCGACAGTCCCTCCTATCTCGGTGATAACTATATCAAGATCTCCCTCCAGTGAGCCTCTTAAAATACGTTCTTTTATCTCGTTGGTAATATGTGGGATTACTTGCACGGTGCCTCCTAGGTAATCTCCTCTTCTTTCCTTGTTTATTACCGACCAGTAAATTTTCCCGCTGGTGACATTGTTATTTTTAGTTAGATTAATATCTATAAAGCGTTCATAATGTCCCAAATCCAAATCTGTCTCGGCGCCATCTTCAGTAACGAAAACCTCACCGTGCTGGTAGGGGCTCATGGTCCCGGGGTCAACATTTATATAGGGATCGAATTTCTGGATAGCAACCTTGAGTCCCCTTTCTTTCAAAAGACAACCCAGAGAAGCCGCCGTAATCCCTTTGCCCAGCGAAGATACTACTCCACCAGTGATAAAAATATATTTAGTCAATTTAATCGCTCCTAACTTGGAGGTGGGAAGTGAGAGGTTAGAGGTTGGAATAAGCACCACAAGGCACCTTTCCAACTTCCCAAAACTGTACTCAGGTTGTCAGGTTCACGGTTGGGTACTTTATCTTTAAAGCATCCAATCACATTCAGCAGAGCATACCTTGAGCGAATTCGTTACAGGCTTCACTTTCAAACTTTCCAACTTTCAAACTTTTAAACCCTGAACCCGGGTGTTAATCCATCAAAAAAAGTAGTGCTTCCCTAATAAATTTGGCCGCCAAAAGGGATGTAGTCTCTGCTGGGTCATAAGGTGGAGAAACTTCTACTAGGTCCAGCCCCACCACTCGACTAGCAGAAAGCACTTCGGGAATACGTAAAAACTCTCCAGCAGTAATACCTCCCGGCTCAGGCGTGCCTGTTCCTGGAGCAAAAGCTGGGTCAAGCACATCAATGTCTACTGTTATATAAAGAGGGCGCTCTTTTAGATTGTCAACAACCTTCTTAAGCGGTGCTATTACTTCATTTAGAAAAAGATTTGTCCGGTCTGCAGCAAGCAACATCTCTTCCTTGGTAGCAGAACGTATACCAAATTGGTACACATCCTTTATCCCCACATCTTCCAGTAATCGATACACTATAGAAGCGTGCGAAAGCTTCTCTCCTTGGTAATGCAAGCGCAAATCCGCATGAGCATCAAAATGTAACACAACCAGATCAGGGCATAAACAGTGCAGTGCCTGAACAGCTGGAAAAGAAACTAGGTGATCTCCGCCAAGCAAAAAAGGTATTTTGCCTGCAGTGGCAATAGCAGAAACAACTGCTTTAATACTTTTCAAGCTTTTTTCTACATTACCATAAGGCAAAACCATGTCCCCGGCATCAAAAAAAGAAATCTCTGTCAGGTCACGTCCGGCAGCCACGCTGTATTCTTCTAAAACAGGAGAAAGGCGGCGAATCGCCGCTGGCGCCAATCGTGCCCCGGGGCGAAAACTAGCTGTATAGTCCATAGGCGCTCCAAACAAAACGACTGAGGCAGTAGCAAGACTATCCCCGCTTCCCAAAAAAACTTCACCTTTTTCCCATAAACCTGGCAATTTCACAACTTATCTCCTTTTCCCCTCTTTGTCTTTTCATCTTTTCATCTTCGTCAACAATTCTCGCACAAAAAGAGGCAAAGCAAAAGCCCCCCGGTGAACCTCAGCACAGTAGTAGCGCGTCTTCTCCAACGGGCACCTTGGGACTTGTATCTTTAAAGGATCATGCTCTTTCGAAGCCAGAATAAAACTCCAAAGACCACTGGGATAAGTGGGAATGCTGGCCAAATACAAATAAGCCAACGGGAAAATGCTTTCTAGTTGACAATAGGCATCTCGTATCAAATCACGGTTAAAAAAGGGGGATTCTGTTTGAGCAACAAAAATACCGTCTTCTCGCAAGGCTGCATGAGCATCTTGATAAAACTCCCGGGTAAAGAGTGCTGTAGCCGGACCTACTGGCTCTGTCGAATCAACAATAATTACATCATAATGTTCTCGATGTTTTTGGACATGAGCTATACCATCTTCTATTATTATTTCCACCCGAGGGTGATCTAGGGCAGAACTGATTTCCGGCAAATATTCTCGGCTGGTTTCTACCACTTCGCCATCTATCTCCACCAACACCGCCTTCTCTACAACGGAATACTTAACTAGCTCTCGCAAAACTCCCCCATCGCCACCTCCTACCACCAACACACGGCGAGGACAGGGATGAGTCTGCATAGCCACATGAGTGATCATTTCATGATAAACAAACTCATCAGCTATAGTGGTCTGAACCATACCATCTAAAACTAGCATACGCCCAAACTGTCTGGTTTCCAACACAGTCAATTCCTGGTAAAGCGTCTTTTTAGATAGCAGAACGTTAGTTACTTGGCAGGTTAATCCCACATGGGGAGTTTGTTTCTCCGTGTACCAGAGATCTGTCTTCACACACTCACCCTCCTGAATCACACCATTGGCACCGCTGCCAATGCTGCAGCTGTTTTAATTACCTTATGTTCCACACTTTCAATTAACATTTTTACCATAGACATCTGACGCAACGCAAAAGCTTCTTCAAGCATTTCTTCTATTTTTTTTCTGGCTTCTTGGCGAGAGCAAAAGTCGGAAAACTCCATAATAACTCCAAAAGAATCAGCAGAAAAACCTATACCTACAGCAGCCGCAATTAATGCACCGGGTTTCGTACTGGTAATAGAAGCATACGCAACCGGCACCAGTGCTCCCGGCGAAAAAACCAACGACTGATCTTGCTCTGCTGCCGGCGGCAAGATACTGCTCACCCGTAGCAAATTAACATTACCAATCCCTGCTTTTAAAAGAGCAGCATCAAACGCAGTCAACATATAATTGCCCTCCGCAGAAGCGGCAACTATTTTAAACTTTTTTGGTATACCTCCCCAACAAGTGAGCAAAGAAAGACCTTCTCTCATTCTAGTATTCCTCCTGATTCAGTGACTGAGTAACTAAGTGAATAAGTAAGTCAGCCTACGACTGTAAGTGAGTAAGTAGGGACGGCGAGGTTAATTTGTTCTTACCTATCAACTTACTCACTTACCTACTTACCCACTGACTCACTCGTATAACTCCTAACATTATACCAGAAAAAAAAAGAAAAACAACTATAATTTATTACCTCTTATTACCTCAAAAACGGATTATTCTCCCGCTCTTCTCCTATCGTACTAGCAGGCCCGTGACCAGGATAAACCAAAGTATCATCAGGATAACCCAGCAGCTTTTCTTTAACGGCAGCAATTAGCTGAGAGTAAGAACCTCCCGGCAAGTCGGTACGACCAATAGAGCCGACAAAAAGAGTATCTCCTGTAAAAAGCAACTTCTCTGCTTTCAAGCATATCCCCCCTTTAGTGTGACCCGGGGTATGGATTACTTTCAACTTAAGGTCCCCCACCTCCAGTTCTTCCCCATCTTTAATAAAACGATCTGCTTCTGAAAGCTTTAACTTACCAGCCAAGAGTGCTAGGCTGGCATGTGGTTTATGGCAGAGATCACCATCCTCAGCATGAATAAGAATCGGTGCTCCTGTAGCTTCCTTGACCACCGCATTAGCTCCCACATGATCAATATGACCATGCGTATTGATAATATACTTTATTTTAATCCCTTCATCTTCCACCACTCGTAAAATATGCTTACCATCCGCCCCGGGGTCAATAACAACTCCTTCCTTGGTCTTAGCACAGGCTGCGACATAACAATTAGCTGCAAACGGACCTACTTCCAATGTTCGTAGTATCAAAAATAAACCCTCCTATTTTTGAAATAATTTATCCCTATTAGTTTGGACAAAAAAATAAAAAATCCTGCAGGACGGCAAAAAAACCTTTCTAAAAAACCACTTTTTTTGCTCTACAGCCCGATTATGTGTTATACTTTAGTATGATCTAGAAGAGTGGTGATTAAAACATGTATTTTGCCCATAATGGCGTTCCTCTCTACCTGCAACTCTACGAACAGTTAAAGAAAAATATTATTAATAAGAAATGGTTGGAAGGGGTCCTCATCCCCTCTGAAACAGTCCTCATGAAGGATTATGACGTTGGGCGAGAGACAGTGCGCCGCGCCGTGCTACGCCTCGTTGGTGAAGGGTATCTCTACCGACAGCGAGGGAAAGGGACTTTTGTCTGCCGTGAGCTGCCGACAAATGGATTGGAGCATCTGCTATCTTTTACTTCCGAAATGAAAAGCCGGGGATACCGCCCCGGGACAGATGTCCTTGGCTATGACCTGCGGCTACCTACACCAAAAATCCAAAAAATGCTGTCACTAAAAAGTGCGGAAAAAGTAATCTATATTAAACGCCTACGTTACACCAATGAAGTTCCGGTTGCTGTGGAAGAATCTTTTTTTAACAAAGACATATTCGGTACTATAGAAAAAGAAAAACTATCTACCTCTTTTTATGAATATCTCTTCTATGAGAAAGGTATTGGCTTCGGTAAGGTCATGCAGGAAATCAGCTCGATTCTGGCTGACAAGCAAATAGCCTCCTTACTGCAGGTAAATCCAGGGCATCCTATCCTACAGATGACTCGCCTTATTCATACAACTAATAATCGCCCTTTTTTTTACTTGATTTTTCGTTTCCGCGGCGATATTTATTCCGTCAAAACTAGCCTAGACCCAGTCAAATAACAATGAGAAAATGAGGAGCTGAAAAAATGACCCTCCTTCTGCCAATAAAAAAAGGGCTTAAAAAAAGCTTTGATCTCCTCTGGCTCTTAAGCAAAACTATTATACCGGTAACTTTTTTCATCGCCTTTTTAGAGTATTCCCAGCTTATAGAGCCGTTCTCTCGCCTCTTTGCTCCTCTAATGCAAATAACAGGGCTACCGGGAGAAGCTGCCATTCCCTTATTCCTCGGTTTTTTCGTTAACATCTATGCTGCTGTAGGCGGAATCATAGCCTTACAACTTACCCCAAGTGATATAACTATCTTGGCTACTATGATTCTGATCAGCCACTCACTCCTGATAGAATCTGCCATTTGCAAACAGGTGGGCCTTTCTTGGCGATTCTCCCTAACACTGCGTATCGGCACCGCCTTACTGACCGGCATCGGGTTGAGCCTGTTTTTCTATCTCCTAGAAGGTAGGTTGTAAAATGCTTGTTGAAATCATCCACCAAGGCTTTACAGGTAGCCTTAACTCAATTTATCAAATAGCTTTGCTTTTAATTCCAGTAATGGTTATCATTGAAATAGCAGTTCATTTTCACCTTATGGAATTTCTCTCCCGGAAAATGGAGCCTTTTGCCAAATCATTAACACTACCTAAAGAAGC
>CAZLTH010000008.1:0-19576 GCA_964562355.1 uncultured Syntrophomonadaceae bacterium
ATAAATGCTTTAAAGCTTATTCTAATGAACGGCATTTTCTGTCGCATCCTTATTAGCTAAATTAGCTAATCCAAACTCCAAGGTTCTTTCAACTTCGGTACGTCTGAAAGCAATTGTTGCGTATAAGAATTCTTTGGTTGGAGTATGATACTTTCTGCGCTACCTCTTTCTACAATTTCTCCTTCATTCATAATACATATCGTATCACTTAAATAATATGCCAAACCAAGATCATGCGTAATAAAAGCAATGGTCATATTATTTTTGTCTTTAAGTTTCACCAACATATCAAGTATAATTACTCTAGAACAAGCATCAACCATCGAAGTTGGTTCATCCGCAATCAAAACCCTGGGCTGCAGAAGAAAAATTCTAGCTATCATGATTCTTTGCATCTGACCTCCCGATAACTCAAACGGATACTTGTTGTATAACTCATCAAATTTCAGATTAACAAAGGAACATGCTTCGGCCATTAGTTTATAGGCCTCATCTTTGCTCACCTTGATATCTTTTAATTTCAAACAGTGCCACAGTAAAGTCTCTACTTTATAAAACTGGTTAAAAGCAGCATACGGATCTTGAAATACCGCTTGCACCTCTTTATAATAAGCTTTTCTTTTTTTAAACGAACTCAAATCCCTGCTTTTACCGTTATAACTAAACTCTCCCTTATTCTCTTTTGTGAGTCCCATGATCATTTTTGCCAAGGTAGTTTTGCCACTACCACTTTCTCCAACAATAGAAATAATTTCTCTCTGATGAAATTTAAAATCTACGTTTTTCACAGCATGCACACGCGTTTTCCCATAACCGAAAATCTTGTTAATATTATTCCCTTCCAGCACCACTTTTTGAGCACCCATCATAAAAAGTAACCTCCCCTCTAAAATAGGCACCTGTATGCTCTTCCATCTTTTATTTTCATGGCAATCGCACCCACTCTGCATGCATCTTTAGCGAATTCACATCTTTCTGCAAATCTACATCCGGTAATTTTATATTTCAAGTTCGGAGGAACACCGGGAACCACTAACTTTTTTTGTTTTTTAGCTTCTGCTTCCGGTACGGTGATAGATCGCATTAGCATTTTACTGTAGGGATGATAGGGCTCAAATACCACCCCGGCTGCCGTACCAATTTCAACAGATTCTCCAGCATACATAACCATAATATCGTCTGCAACATGGTAAAGAAGAGGTAAATCATGTGTTATTACGATCATGCTTTTAATGATTTTTTTTTCTCTTAATGCTTTTAGAAGTTTCATAACAAGCTTTTGCGAGGACACATCCAAAGCAGATGACGGCTCATCGGCCACTAAAATCTCCGGGTTCATAATCGTTGAAATCGCTATAACGGTTCTTTGCTTCATTCCCCCCGATAATTCATTTGGGTAGGATTCCAGCACTCTTTCGGGAAGATTTAAGTTTTCAAATCGTTCCACTGCCATTTTATAAACATCTTCTTCTTTCATCTCTTTTTTGTGTTCCTGCATAATATCGAAAATAAATTTTTTAATTTGCAAGGTTGGATTTAGTGCATTCATGGATGCTTGGGGTATATAAGCAATTTCTTTTCCTAACACCTCAACCCGGCGTGTCTCTTTATCCAGTTTAATAATATCTCGCCCCAGAATTCTTACAGCTCCTGCGGCATAATGTAGTGGTGCTTCATAGTAGCCCAGCAAACTGACTGCTAGGGTTGATTTGCCACAGCCGGATTCTCCCGCTATACCTAAAACTTTTCCTGCTTCTATTTCAAAAGAGACTCCGTCAACTGCACAAATTTTTTCATTAAATCTGGTTTTATAATATGTTTTTAGGTCTGAAACACCTAGAACTATTTTGCTCATATTTAGCTCCTTATCTTCGGATCGAAAATTTCATCCATACCTAAATTTAGCAGGTAAAGCGAGAAAACAAGCATTCCCATAATAGCTGCCGCAGGCAAAAATGCCCACCACGCACCAAACCTAGGTGCTTCAAACATTAAGGCCCAATTAAGAAGAATTCCCAACGAAGTTAATCCATGCGGTCCAAGTCCTAGTATAGAAGCAAGTGCTTCCATTAAAATTCCAGATGCTACCTGGATAATAAATACCATAACAACATAAGAAGCAATATACGGCAATATTTCGGTTGCTAAAATTCGTGTTAAGCTAAACCCTGAAATTCTCGCTAAGTGTACGTGTTCACGATTCTTTAGGGAGGCAGCCTGTGCGCGTACAGCCCTGGCCGCCCACGGCCAACTGGTAATACCTATTACCCCTCCCATCATAAAAAGGCTTCTCGTACCAATACTTACCGCTACCAAAATAAGTATAACAATCGGTGGAATGACTATAAATATATTTGTAATAGCTGTCAGCAAATCATCTATTAGCCCTCCGGTATAACCCGAAAACAACCCAATGGATAAACCTATAATCGTAGCCATTATGCCAGCAATAAGCCCTACCGTCAGGGATGTCCTTGTACCATGTGCCAGCTGTAATAACACATCTCTGCCAAAATTATCACTTCCTAATAAAAGTTCACTACTTGGAGGTTCAAAAGGTCTGGCTATCATGTCGGAAGGATCATTGGGGTTGATTTGAGGATAGATTATTGTAAATGCAAGAATCAGAAAAAGTATTGTTGCACCTATTAAGAACTTGGGCGAGCGAAATAATGTTTTAAACACACCTGACATAATCAATCATCCTCCAATTGTACTGCCCTGATTCTCGGATCAACAAGCCCATAAATAATTTCCAACAAAAAGTTAACAAGCAGCACAGTTATTGTAATCATCAGTGTTACCCCCGAAATCAATGGGTAATCAAGTCCCCTAATCGCTCTAAATAAAACACTACCGATACCCGGATAGTTAAATACAATTTCCGTGATTAAAGCTCCTGCCATCATTGTTCCCAAGGACAATGCCAACCCTGTAATTTGTGGCAGCATAGCATTTTTAAACACATATCTCATTATCTTTGAATCCCTGAGGCCCATCGTTTTGCAGTATTTAACATAGTCCGTATTAAGCTCGTATAAAGCCATTTCTCTCATGCCAATACCTTGTCCGCCTATCATAATTAAAGCAATAGATAAAAACGGCAGGGTATGATGCCTGATTGCCGACAAAAAAAACTCTACGCTCATCCTGGGCATCAAGATAACTGCATAGCCCCCCCCAACAGGAAACCATCCTAATTCAACTGCAAATATATACAGTAACAAGATTGAAAAAATAAAAAATGGAATAGAACTCACAAACAAAGCCACCGGAAAAACTATCTTATCAAAAACACCTTTTTTATACGCTGCATAAGCACCCAAAACATTCCCAATAAGCCAACCAATAACGATAGCTGGCAATTGTAATGCTAGCGTCCAGGGAAGTGCTGCCAGAATAATCTCACTAACAGGCCTCGGAAACATGCTAAAGGAGGTCCCTAAATCTCCTCTAAAGATGCCTTGCACATACAGCAAAAATTGTCGCCACAATGGTAAATCCAAACCAAATTCCCTGTGGAAATTCTCAAAAATATGCCTGATATGATGTGTATCTGACATCCCTTGTACGATCCTCGTAACAATTACATCCACTGGATTACCAGGAATAAACCGTGGTAACGCAAAATTTATGACAAAAGCAGCTATTAATGTAAGCAAGTACCAAAAAGCTCTTTTCAAAAAAAATTTTTTGTAACCGCTCATGCTCTGCCCCCTTGTTGTTAATTAAACTTATTACTCACCCCATAATTATTCGCCCCTAGAGAGCCCTAAACACAGCTTCTCCAGGGGCAAATCGTACTGCTTTTTCAACTACCAATCGTTACATATCTCAAACAACGCCCTAATACCAGCCCCATCAAATACGTGCGCAGGGAGATCGTCCCCTTTACGCGGAAATCCTCTCCAGATAGATTCATTTACAGTATAGAAGTAAGTTGGTCTGTACATAAGCCCAATGCTTGGAATTGCCCTTAAATATATCAGGTTTAACTCTGTCCATAATTCTTTTACTCTCGCTTCGTCACCAACAATTGTAGGGATTTCCAGCAAGATTTCGTTAGCCCTATCATCATGAAATCTGCCGAAATTCCAGAAGGCCTTTTCTCCAACAGGAGGCACGTCTTCAAAGGACAGAAGATCAGAGGCTCTTTTCCAAGGATTAGCCGGTGTTATATATGCCGCAGGCGTAGACATGCTAAGGTCAAATTCACCGAGCTGTAAACTGCTATTCCACACGCCCCATTCGGTGAAGTTTGTCCTTATTTCAATACCTACATCCTCAGCGTTTTCCACTACAATTTCAAGGGCTGCATTCCAGTCTGTCCATCCTACAACAGCATTAGCATCCCACGGGCCGAGCCTAGTGCCATCTGGCAAAACCCTTATCCCATCATCACCTCTTACTGCTCCGATATCGTCCAAGATTTGATTTGCCCTAGCAACATTATGTTCCCACTGGTAAGGCTCAAGTGCTTTAAGATCCACCAAAGCCGCTTCTGCTGGGACTGGAGGAATAATTAAGGCTGGCTCCATCGGTGCGCTATAACCAGTCATTGCCTTTTCATTTATAGCAGCATAATCAATCGCATATGCTAACGCTCGTCTCACTTCTGGATTATCCAAGCCTGGTCTATGCACATTAATAAACAACGTTGGGATCGTCTCACTAAGGTAGTACGGCAACTCGGCAAGGTAGGTCGCAATTGCTGGGTTCCCTTCTTTTAGGTCCCCAACCATGGGAACAAAGTTTTCACTATAGTCTAGGTCGCCCTCCCCAAGAGCCAGGGCCGCTACTTCATTGGATACAAATAACAAGTGTGTTATAACCCTTGGTCCTGGTAATCCAAACTGTTCTTGTCCCCACCAGTTATCGTTTCGCTTGGAAATAATGCGTGTTTCATCAAATTTATATATTCTGTACGGTCCTGAACCTACTGGATCTTCCATAAATATCGCACCTATTGCTCCTTGGTCGTGATTATGCTCTGCTTCAATTTCCTCCCAGATATGTTTAGGAAGTATTGATACGTTTGACAAAGCTTCATATACGGACAGGTGATTAACGGCCACTTCTTCTCCGGTTTCTACGTCTACCTGGAGAAAATTAAAGATCACGGTATGGTCGTCCGGCACATCAATGCTGTCCATCATTGCTCGATAGCCTGACCATGTTAGCCAATAACGATCGCCCAAATCAAAGGTATATTTAACATCCTGTGCTGTCAAAGGCACCCCATCTCTAAAAGCTGCTGCTGGATTCATTGTAACTTCAACTGTATGCTCGTCCAACCAGCTGAAAGCAGTTGCCAGCATCGGTTCTAACTCTCTTGTACTGTTGTTGAACAGAAACAAGGGCTCATATACCATAGCATTGCTTCCCCTGTTGACAGGAAATGAAGGCCATCCCGAAAGAAGATTAAAATTACCCGGTGCTCCCCAGGCCATCCCGGTAATAAACAGTGTTTCTCTTCTTTCATCACACACGTCCCTTCTTACTACTTCTTCTTCCGGCTGCTTATCTTCTACTTCTGGCTCAACCGCAGGTCCGCAAGCTACAACCATGGAGCTAAGCAATACCATAACACCTATAAACAATATTGCTTTCTTGAACTTCTTGAATTTCATGATAATCCCCCTTAATTTTATTCTTTTTTTGGAAATACTGTGGACTCTCTAACAATTAACTCCGGCTCCAGTTTTATGACTATGCCATCCTTCCTTCCTCCTCCTTTCACGATTTCAAGTAAGGTTTCGACACCTTTTGCTCCCATTTGCACAGCGGGTTGCTTTACAGTGGTTAACAATGGATGTAGTTTTGCACCAAAAGGATGATTGTCAAAGCCTACCACAGAAACATCCTCCGGGACACTTCTCCCCGCCAGCCTTAAAGCGTCAATCACTCCAAATGCTATGTGATCATCATCTGCAAATACAGCAGTAGGTACTTGATTTTTTTTAAGCCAATCGTTCATAACATCATAGCCAGTAGAAATATCAAATTCTCCTCTTTCCATGCAAAATACTTCCATGCCCACTTCACGCAAAGCACTTTGAAAACCTTTTCCCCTTTCCGAAGCTGACAAAAACTCCACCGGACCGCCTATGTAGGCAATTTCACTGTGCCCAAGTTCGATTAAATGGCGCGCCACCTCATAACCGCCTTTAAAGTTGTCGACAACAATCGATGGATCTACAAACGGGTAAGCTTGATTGTCTAAAATCACAAATGGAATCTGTTTGCTCGTCAGGGAAGCAACATAATCTTTTTCAAATTGTGGGGTCATAATTAATATGCCGTCTACACGTTCTTGCTGAAACAAAAAATTGCTTCGCTTCTTGCTATCATCTCCATGCTTGTCTATAACTGTAAGTGCTAAAAAATATCCTTCTCTTTCTAAGGCTCTGTCAACTTCTCCCACAACCTGCATAATAAAGGGGTCGGTTAAAGTTGGGATAATTAGACCAATAGTGTCGGTCTTGCCTCTCGCTAAACTTCTTGCTGCCGCATTAGGTTGATAATCCAACTCCTCAATGGCCCTTTGAACCTTTTCCCGACTAGTCTGTCGCACTGTAGGTACATTATTAATAACCCTAGAAACCGTCACCACAGATACCCTAGCTTTTTTTGCTACATCATAAACACTAGCTTTCATTATTAACGTTCCTTCCCTCAAAAGAATACTCATTCAGAGTATAACTCATTTATAATCCGTCATTTTCATCTAAAGTTAAAGCGGTTATCTTTTGTGCGATTATTATATCTTTTTCCGGAATTCTTGTCAACATGTTTTTTCAATATTTTTAATAATCATGCACTGAAAAAGCCGCTAAAAGCTGTCTGTGTCGGCATTATCGGCCACTAGTTAACTTTAAATAAAACTTTAAAAAATAAAAAGGTTTTTGTTTTAAACTATTTTTTATTGCAAAATTACTCAAAATCTCTTGAAAATATAACCGCTTATATTGCAAATTAGAATTGTTTATGCTATTATTGGCATATAGCAATTGCCTGTCTAGGGACCGCTCTCACGAAAGGAGGTGAAATCAAATGCCAGAAAAGCTGAAGATAGCAGTCATCGGTGGTGGTAGTAGTTATACGCCCGAGTTAATTGAAGGTATAATTGATCGCTTAAATGTTTTACCGGTTAAAGAAATTGTGCTGGTGGATATTGTTGATGGGGAAAAGAATCTAGAAATAATCACCAAACTAGCTATAAGAATGGTAGAAAAGTCCCCTGCTAAACTAACAGTTACATCAACTTTTAATTTAAATAGCGCTCTTAGAAATTGTTCGTTCGTCATCACACAATTCCGTGTTGGTGGGCTGAAAGCAAGAGCGTTAGATGAAAAAATTCCATTATCACTCAACATGATAGGGCAAGAGACAACTGGTGCAGGTGGATTTGCTAAAGCTTTGCGGACCATACCCGTAGTACTTGACATCGCAAAAAGAATGGAAAGAATATGTCCTGAGGCCTGGTTAATCAATTTTACAAACCCTGCCGGCATCCTCACAGAAGCCGTACTAAATAATTCAAACATAAACTGCTTGGGTCTTTGTAACGTTCCGCTCAACATGGAACGGGATCTTGCAAACAGGCTTTTTGCGTCAGGCGATGATTTATATTGCAAATTTGTAGGTCTAAATCACCTTAGTTGGATAAAGCAGGTTTTTGTAAAGGGAGAGGACAGAACTCCTGCCATATTTAACAAAATAGGCAAAGAAAAAAGGGGCAGCATTGTTGCTAACATTTCTGAAATCGAAGGTGCTGACAAACTCATTAAATCCTTAAAACTGCTCCCGTCACCATACTTAAATTATTATTATTTTGAGAAGCGTATGCTTAAAAAAGAAAAGCAGGCCATCTCTGAAGGGAAGGGCACACGTGCAGAACAAGTTATGAAAATCGAAAAAACTTTGTTCAAAATATATTCTGATCCGGAATTGGCAAAAAAACCTGTTCAACTTTCAGAAAGAGGTGGTTCCTTGTATTCGGAAGCAGCCCTTTCCCTCATCGAAAGTCTTTATGCTGATTCGGGCAAAACACACGTGGTAAACCTGCTAAATAATGGTGCGATAAAAGATCTCCCGGATAATGTTGTTGTTGAAACTAATTGTGTGGTTTCACGTTCTGGCGCCAAACTCGTGACAAGCGAATCGCTACCTCTCTCGATTAGAGGGCTGGTTCAATCCGTTAAAGCCTACGAACAACTCACTATACAAGCTGCAATAACAAAATCAAAAGAGATCGCATTTGTTGCCCTGCTAAACAATCCTTTAGTACATGATGCGAATAATGCTCAAATACTGTTAGAGCGTTTCCTAGAAGCACATAAAAAATATTTATCCTATTTGCATTAAATATTCTGGGCAAACAAATCCACGACTTTGCAAAGCGCGCCGCTTAAACCGAAACGTAAAAACTCTCACCGTTGAACAAAATCAACCTTTACGGCAATATATTAATTGCCAGAAATAAAAAACGAGGTGGTAACTTGAAGAATGTTATAGCATTTGATGGAGGAGGAACAAAAACCCGGGGCGTTATAAGTGATACTTCTGGGAAAATACTTGCTGATTGTTTAGGGCCTCCGTCTAACAACCATACGTCAGGCTCCGATGAGACAAAAAAAGTGCTAAATGCTCTTTTTAATAAATGTCTTGCTGAAGCTGGGTTATCTACAAGCGAGATTTCAATAGCGTTTCTTGGTTTGGCGGGTTTAGATTTACCTTCTGATTTTAAACTGCTCCATAATATCTGCAAAGAAATATTTAATGACGTTCCTTTTAAAGCAGTTAATGATGCCTGGATTATTATGCGAAGCGGCTTAAGTACACACTGGGGCGCCGTTTCTATTTATGGAACAGGAGCAAATGCTGCTGCAATCCATCCAAATGGAACAAAAAGCATATTAAGAGCACTTAGTTATCAACTAGGAGGATATGGCGGTGGTGGCGATATAGCAAACGAAGCTCTCCATCATGCTTTTAGATCTCAAGAGCAGACAGGTCAGTACTCTCTTCTCGAAGCAGAACTACCGAAACTTCTTTCTGTTAATAACATGGATGATTTGGCAACACATCTTTTCCCTGAAAACAGGCTTTCTTTTGAAAATTTTAGAAAAATCCCTCCGCTAGTGTTCAAGCTTGCTCAAAAAGGCGATTCTGTTTGCAAAAACATCTTACAAAAAATGGGCAAAATCCAAGGGGAAATGGTCAGCGGTGTAATTAAAAAACTCCATATGGAAGCCCTGGCTGTTCCTGTCGTTTTGGGAGGAAGTGTTTTTAATAATTCGTTTCCAGTATTTATTGATTCCATGAAAAAGGAGATAAATAAAACTGCGCCGAACGCCTATTTCATCGTACCTGAATTGCCTCCGGTCGCAGGTGCTTTGCTTGCAAGTTTCGATACACTTGACATTACAATTTCAGATGATATTTATAATGCCTTGAAAGTGAATCTAAAATAACTGCTCCGGTTCAACGAACGAAGGCTAAGTCTGAAAGAAATGAAAAGTGGGGGCAACCCCTTGTGGTTGCCCGAATTGACATGGTGAGAAGTAGGAGGTGCTCAAGATTGGTATTTCATTACGTTTTGTGCCTTGAGCGAAGCGAAAGGAATGGTTATAAAGATGAAAATAATAGCTGCCAAGGATTATGCCGGCATAAGTAATGAGACCGCAATAATTATTAAAAACCAAATTGTTGCAAAACCTGACTCGGTGATAGGCTTTGCAACTGGCGAAAGTCCTGCCAGCACATATAAAAAATTGATTGCCATGTATAAAGAAAAACTGATTAGCTTCAAAGATGTAATTTCATTTAATTTGGATGAATATTTAGGTGTTCCCAAGAATAATCCCCACAGTTATTCCTATTACATGAGAGATTTACTTTTCAAGCATGTAGATATTAAGGAGGAAAATATCCATAGTCTTGACGGCATGAGTGAAGATGTGATTTGCGAATGTTTATCTTATGAAAGAAGGATAAAAGAGGTAGGCGGCATAGACTTGCAAATATTAGGGATTGGGCGTAATGGCCATATCGGATTTAATGAACCCGGTGAAAGCTATAACGCCAGGACTCATTTAGCTTATTTAGATAAAATAACTGTCAAAGACAATGCAAAATATTTTACAACTACTGCTAAAATGCCAACAAAAGCACTAAGTATGGGAATTGAAACAATAATGGATTCAAAGAAAATTCTTTTACTTGCCAGCGGAAGCGAAAAAGCAGAAGCAATTTACAAAACAGTATGTGGGGAGATTTCGCCTGCCTGCCCAGCATCAATATTGCGTTTACATCCAAAAGTTACCCTGGTTTTGGATCTAGAATCAATGGTTTTAGTAAAAAAGTTGCGCTCTAAGTTCAACATATGGAAAGAAGAGACTAAAGAGCCTGTTCTAATGGAGATGGAGAACTAAGCATGAAAAGGCTCATTATTAATGCCGATGATTTTGGACTAACAGCGGGGGTCAGTGAGGGTATAATTTTTGCAATGAAAGAAGGAATTGTAACAAGTACAACCGTGATGATGAATATGCCTGCAGCAAAAAAGGGGATACGAAAGGCGCTTAAAGAAGGTATTACTAAAATGGGCGTACATTTAACACTTACCTGCGGAAAACCAGTGGTGGGAAAAAACAAGATCTTATCATTAGTAGATAAAGAAGGGAGTTTTTACAAAAAAATAGCAATGCTTCCTTTTCCTCCAAATTTTAAGGAGCTTGAAATAGAGCTAAGGGCACAGATAGAAAAATTTTTAGGCACAGGAATGAAGTTAACTCATTTCGACAGCCATCACCATATACAGAGATATAGTAATCTAAAAGTATTGGTTGGCATGTTAGCAAAAGAATATGATGTACCTTTAAGGCACACGAACGAAAATGAAAAAAAATACTTTACTAGTATGGGTTTAGAAACACCTGCTTTTTTTTCAGAGGATTTTTACGGAAGCAATATTAGCTCGGAAAGCTTTAAGAGGATAATAAACAGTTTTCCGGATGGCACTATTGAAATAATGACTCATCCTGGATTTATTGACGAAGAGATTAAAAAAACAAGCACCTACAGTAAAGAAAGACTCCAAGAATCAAAAATATTAACCAGCACTGAAATAAAAACATGGGTTCTTGAAAATAATATTAGACTCATAGATTACGAGGGGCTAAGTATACTCAGCGAGGCAAGATAATCGTATTTTAGACTGCTCCAAAAAGCGTAAAAATAATACTAGTGTTATGCATCCGTCCGTCCCGACTCACTCACTAACGATATCCCCTGTTTTTACTGCATTAAATTTTCAAATACTAAGAAATGCGAATTTGTGAACTCGGCGAGTATAATTCCGCTTAAGGGCTGAAAAACCTGAGCGGGTCAAGTCTTTTACCATTATAGCGAATTTCAAAATGAACATGAGGTCCGGTACTATTGCCAGTACTACCAATCAAAGCAATAGTCTGTCCTCTTGCCACTCTCTGCCCTTGCGACACCATGTTGCGTGAGTTATGAGCATAATATGTCTCGTACCCATTGCCATGGTCAATAATAACCAAGTTGCCAAACCAACCTTGCCAGCCGGAAAAAGCGACCACGCCGCTGTCTGCTGCCCTAATCGCTGTTCCAGTGCGAGTGGCAATATCCACTCCTCCATGCATTCTGCCACGACGCCAGCCAAAAGGAGAACTTATCGTGCCTACTCCAGGAGCAAGCGGCCAAAGAAAATCTCCTGTGCCAAAAGAAGGTATCCGGGCGGTTCCCCGGGCAACAACCCGGGTGGTTGGCTCTTTTAAAACCGTCTGATGCAGCTTTTCCCGTTCCACCTCTATGCCGTTTTCTAAGTTCAGACGGTAAGTGACTTCTCTTTCACCCCGTTGCCCCGGAGTAACTTCTCTAGACTGGGTAGTCCACATCTTGCTATCAGAAGTATATACTGTTTCAAAAGCAATCTTCTCTATAACAGCAATCTCTTTAGTTATATAAACGTTCACCATCGGCTCCGAAACAACCAAACTCAATTCATCCCCGGGACGAATATTATTGTTTTTGACTTGCGGATTTGCTTCTTGGAGTTCAGATACAGAAATGTTTTTTTGCCGGGCAATAGTCCACAGAGAATCTCCCCTAGAAACCAAATAAACCTCTCTGCGCGTTGTTCCTCGCAAAAGCAGATCAACGGCCTTTTCTACAGAGATAGTTTCCTCGGGAGTCACCGGACGCCTGATATATTGGATCTCTTCCTGAAGAGATATTTCCCTGACAACAGCATTCGTAGCATCAGAAAGATACGCTGCTTTGACAGCATTTATAACCTCTTCGTATTCTTCCATGGAAGCCAGCGTCACTGTTTCTCTCCCATTCAGCAAAAGAATATAGCCAGGAACACTGAAAGAAAGCTTCTCGTGCAGAAAATCCTGTACTTCTTCTAGCGGCAAATGTTCCCCGGGACGCCTATCAACAAAATACTCAATCTCTTCATTGAGCATAACCTCCCGGGCATAATTATCCGCCGCCTTGGCTGTCAGAAGGATTATAAAATTTTCAATCTCCCCTTTATCTTCTTCGTAGAAAAAACCAGCCTCTTGCCCATCAACTAAAAGAACCAACCCAAACCCATCATAATATTGATGATACCTCTGCACAGCAGTAACACCCATAATCACAAGGCTTGCTAGGATGATAACAGAAACAAGAGTATTTATAGCACCTGTTTTTCTTTCCCTCACCAACATTCCTCCCCTTTTGGAAGTTGGAGAGTCATAGAAACTAGCATGTTTCTCACTAACATTCCTCCTGTTTTAGTAGTCCCTGAGTATTTTACAAAAATAAAAGTAAAAAAAGACAGACTGACCACTTCGACAGGCACCCTTCAAAACCCTTCTCTTCTTTTAAAAAAAGTTAATATCTCAAGACGAAGGTTAAAAGATACAGAGACGAAAAGGCAAACGAAGGTCAAAAGGTCAAAAGATAAAAAGATAAAGAGACGAAAAGGGGTCACGAGATTACGAGATTTTTTAACCTCGTCCCCCTCTTGATCTTTTAACCTTTTAATCTTTTAACCTCGTCCCCCTCTTAACCTCTTAACCTCGTCCCCCTCTTAACCTTGTTCCTCAAACACATCTCGCAAAACTTTTGTTTCCTTACGACGAGGACCGACAGAAACTATAGCCACCTCTACACCAAGCAATTCTTCTATCCGCTTAACATAGCTCCTAGCCTGCCAGGGGAAATCACTGAATTCTTCTATCTTGGAGATGTCTTCTTGCCAGCCGGGGAGTTCTTCATAAACAGGCTGACACTCTTCCAGCTCTTGCAGGTTGGCTGGTATATGATGAATAACCTCTCCCCGGTAAAGATATCCTGTACAGATCTTTAAAGTTTCTATTCCTGTCAAGACATCCAGTAAGGTTATAACAGTATATTTTAAACCATTTATACGATTAGCATGCATAAGAACCACCATATCAAGCCACCCTACCCTGCGAGGTCTGCCAGTAGTAGTACCGTATTCTTTACCCACTTCCCGAATGCGCCGCCCCGTATCATCTTCAAGTTCCGTGACAAAAGGACCATCTCCTACCCGGGTAGTATAAGCTTTTACTACTCCCACAACAGTATCCAAAACCGCCGGGGCGATACCGCTGCCAGCTGCTGCCCCACCGGCTACAGGGTTAGAAGAAGTAACGTAGGGATAGGTACCATGATCCATATCCAGCATGGTGCCCTGCGCACCTTCGAAAAGCAACTTTTTCCCTTGTTCTTTAGCCTGATGAATAAAAAGCGCTGTATCTGCTACCAATGGTTTGATTGTTGGAATATAGCTTATGAACTCCGTCAGCATTTCTTCCAGAGAAAAAGGTTCTGCTCCATAAATTTTTGTTAGTAGCTCATTTTTCTCTTTGAGGATAAAAGTCAATCTCTCTCGAAAGGTAGTTTCGTTTATAAAATCTGCTACTCTTATTCCCCTGCGAGTTATTTTATCCATATATGCAGGACCAATACCCCGTCTTGTCGTCCCGATCTGGTTTGTCCCCCTGCTCTCTTCCTCTAGTTCATCCAATTTCTGGTGATACGGCATAATCACATGGGTGCGGTCGCTTAGCCTTAGTGCTTTTAGGCTTACCCCCCTTTTTTTCAACCCTTCTATTTCTCGTACTAAAGCCCGGGGATCAATCACCACACCGTTACCGATGACGCAGTCCTTCTCCGGGTAAAGTATCCCCGAAGGTATCAAGTGAAACTTATAAACTTCTTCTTCCACCGTAATTGTATGCCCGGCATTAGTGCCTCCCTGGTAGCGAATTATTACGTCGGCCTTCTCCGCCAAAAAGTCCGTAATTTTTCCTTTGGCTTCATCTCCCCATTGGGTTCCCACAACAACAACTGCCATGACCAATCATCACCCCTTACTAGTTATTTCT
Organism: uncultured Syntrophomonadaceae bacterium; assembly: GCA_964562355.1. Classification (GTDB taxonomy): domain Bacteria; phylum Bacillota; class Dethiobacteria; order PWVN01; family PWVN01; genus CAZLTH01. Next base: position 14,436 of record CAZLTH010000008.1, read on the forward strand.
CTTCTGACCTCCAAATCAGGCAACCACAAGGGTTGCCCCTACGTCTTCTCACTTTTCACTTTTCACTTCCCACTTTTCACTTTTCACTTTTCACTTCCAATTCCCCTTGCTACCATAACCCCTGAGGCAGAAGCCTGGGCTAACCCACGCGTAATTCCAGCCCCATCACCAACGGCAAAAAGATTTTTAACTTCTGTTTCCAAGTCCGAGCTTAAGGAAAGGCGAAAGGAGTAAAACTTTACTTCCACACCATATAAGAGGGTGTGCTGCGAATTTACTCCCGGAAAAATCCTGTCCAGAGCCTCCAGCATTTCCAGCAGCGAAGCCAAGTGCCTATACGGTAAAACCAAACTCAAATCTCCAGGAGTAGCATCAATAAGAGATGGCTTCACCAGTCCTCGCTTGATTCTTTCTTTTGTAGAACGCCGCCCGGCCCGGAGGTCTCCTAGTCGTTGCACCAGAACCCCTCCCCCCAACATGTTAGCTAGACTGGCAATATATTTACCGTAAGCTATCGGCTCTTTAAAAGGCTCCGTAAACGATTTGCTAACCAGAAGGGCAAAGTTGGTGTTGTCTGTTTTTTTCTCAGCGTAACTATGTCCATTAACCGTTATGAGACCATTATTGTTCTCTATAGCCACTTCTCCCTGCGGATTAACACAAAAAGTTCGCACTCGATCCCCAAAAAGTCGTGAGTAATAAATTAGCTTTGCCTCGTAAACCGCTTCGGCCATCTCAGTCATAACAGCCGCTGGAACCTCTACCCTTAGCCCTATATCTACCGGATTGGTGCTACCTGTTAAGCCTAGTCGCAACGTCTCCTTGTAAAACCATTCCGAGCCCTCTCGCCCTGGAGCACAGACAACATAGTCAGCAACATGTATTTCTCCGGAAGTTGTCTTTACCCCTTTAACCCTACCTTCCTCCACCAAGATTTCTTTGACAGTAACCCCCGTTTTTATGGTAACCTCTGTTGCCAAATGTTTTTGCATACGACACAGAATTTCATAACATTTTTCTGTACCCAAATGGCGAACCCTAGCCGGCAACAGCTTTAAATCTGCTCTAGCTGCCTTATCTTTAAGTTTTCTTATCGTTTCTTTATTTTCCCCATATACCATGGAAGTTGCCCCAAAGGAAAGATACAGTTTGTCAACATAGTCAATTAGTTGCTGGACCTCTTCTCTAGTACGATACTCCTCCAAAACACCTCCAAAATCCGAGGTTAGCGTTAGCTTTCCATCGCTAAAAGCACCCGCTCCCCCAAAACCACAAACAATGGAACAGGGGACACAGTGACAGCACTTTACCCCCTTCTCCTTCTGAGGACAGCTTCTATCTCTTGTAGACATGCCTTTTTCCAGCATTAAAATATTTTTTTGTCCTAGTCGCAACAACTCTAAAGCAGCAAAAATCCCTGCCGGTCCGCCACCTATAATTATAATTCTTTCCTTAGGCAATTTCTACCACCAACTTCCTGTTTTGGAGGTTGGAAGTAAGATGTTAGAGATTAGATAATTGAAACTCCTAACATCTTACTTCCAATCTTGTCGGGTTCACGATTCATAGTTTCCCCAATACACCATATAATGCCAATAACTATCCGTCATTCCGAATTCCTGCATACTTGTTGATAATGCAAGTTAGTTGCCCTTGGCAATATACTTACTCACTTACTCACTCGTCTGACCTTTGGCTATAGAAATAAACTTGTTAAACTTGGCTGCAAAATATAATTCTATTTTACCAACAGGACCATTCCGCTGTTTCGCAAAAATAACTTCGGCAATCCCTGGTTTTTCCGACTCTTCATTATAATATTCATCTCGGTAAAGAAAAATCACAACATCAGCATTAGCCTCAATCCCGCCTGATTCCAGTAAATCGCTAAGGATAGGGCGTTTGCTCTGCCTTTTTTCCACTTCCCGACTTAACTGAGAAAGAGCAATTACAGGAATTTCTAACTCTTTAGCCAGTGCTTTTAATTCACGAGAAATACCTGAGACCTCTTGGTAACGGTTTTCGGTTTTTGCTGACCCACGCATAAGCTGCAGATAATCCACAAAAACCGCTCTAATACCGTGCTCAGCTTTTAAACGACGGACTTTCGCTCGCATTTCCATAACCGAAATAGAAGGGGTGTCATCTATATATACCGAGGCTTCTCCTAAAGGTCCTACTGCTTCCGTGAGACTTTCCCAGTCACTATCTCTCAAGTACCCGCTCCTGAGACGATGAGCATCTATATTAGCCTCTGCACATAACATTCTTTGCACCAATTGACCCCGGGACATTTCCAAACTAAAAAATGCTACCGGTTGTTGTTCCTTTATTCCTATATGTGCAGCCATGTTTAATGCCAGTGTTGTCTTCCCCATACTTGGTCGGGCAGCAATAATAATCAAATCTGATGGCTGTAGACCAGAAGTCATCGCATCGTAGTCTGAAAAACCACTCGAAACCCCGGTAACCCCACCTTTATGCTCATAAAGATGAGCAATATGATCAAAAGTATCCAGTAAAATTTCTTTTAGAGGCACGAACCCTTCTTGCCCATATCGGCGAGAAACTTTAAAAATTTCTTGTTCCGCCATATCTAACACGGACTCTATATCATCCCCTGCCTCATATCCCCGGGTAACGATCTTGGTAGCTGTGTTAATAAGCAAGCGTGCAGTTGCTTTTTGTTGCACTATTTTGGCATAATAAGCAATATTAGCCGCAGTAGGCACAACATTAGCCAAAGTAGTCAAATAAATAACTCCACCAATTGCTTCTAGCACCTTCTTCTGCCTTAAAATCTCAGTCATAGTAATGACATCTATAGGTTCACTTTTCTCTGATAACTCTACCATAGCTCTAAAGCATAAACGATGTGCCTCTTTATAGAAATCTTCTTCTTTGAGAATCTCAATAGCAGTGTTAATCGCTTCTTTTTCTAAAAGCATAGACCCCAAAACAGACTGCTCTGCTTCTATATTTTGAGGTGGTATTCTTTCCAGCAACTCCGTCATAATTGATCACTTCTTCCCTGAGTCTAGCGACTATAAATAGCCAAACAAACCTGCCTGTGCATATCACGCAAATGGTCATTTCTTACTTAACACGAAAATTGATACGAAATCACGCTTATGCCCGGAAACAATACCCATAAAATCAAAGACCAGCAGCCAAGAGCTATAAAAAAGTAGTTGCTTTGCCCCAATACCAATATCCATCAACTACCAAGCTTCTGACCACCGGTCGTAATCACCCGACTTAAGGGCGAGGAAAAACCCCTCCCCCCCCTTCATTGGGGAATTAGAGAGAGGACTCCGCTTCTACCACTACTTCCAAAGTAACTGCCACTTCCGGGTAAAGTTTGACTGTCACTTGATAAGAACCCAGTGTTTTAATCTGCTGCTCTAATTCTATCTTCCGTTTGTCTATTTTAAAGCCTCTTGCATTTATTACCTCAACAATATCAGCAGCCGTGACAGAACCAAATAATCTGCCACTTTCCCCTTGACGCGCTGCCAAAGATATACTACCTACTTCTTTTAATTTTTCTGCTACTTTAAGTGCTAACTGTTTTTCTTTTGTTTTTTTTCTCTGTACCATATCTTTTTGCTGTTGGATTCTTTTTATTTTAACAGAAGTAGCCTCTTCCGCCAGCCCACGAGGAATCAAGAAGTTTATAGCATATCCTTCCTTAACCTGTTTAATTTCACCGCTTCTACCCAAATTATTAACATCTTGCAACAATATTACTTGCAAGGCAAAATCCCCTTTAACTTTTAATTTGTCTGCTTTTTCAAATCCCAAAACCTCGTCCAACCCATTCGACTCGCAAGCTCGCTCAGGGTGACAGGCACGGCTAAAATATGGAGATTATTTTTTAGTCATTCCTTACTAACTTACTAACTTACTAACTTACTAACTTACTAACTTACTAACCTACCTACTCGTCTACTCTGCCGTATAAGGCAACAAAGCAACCTGCCGACATCTTTTTATAGCTACAGTTAAACGGCGTTGGTGCTTAGCACAGTTGCCAGAAACTCTACGGGGAAGTATCTTGCCCCGATCACTAATAAACTTACGCAGTTTTTCCGGCTTCTTATAATCAATGTAATCTACTTTGTCTACACAAAAGCTACAAATACGTTTTTTTCCCTTACGACCACGATCTCGTCGCATCTTTTTTCTTTGCCTCCTATTACTTCTTCTTTAAAACGGAACGTCTTCCTCGCTAATTTCTATCTCTTTCCCCTTAAATCCGCCTGATTGTCCCACAGAATCTTTCCCTGGGCTTGGTTGTTTTTCTTTTTTGTCTAAAAAACGAACGACATCCGCAACAACCTCTGTAACCCAACGACGCTGACCTTCCTTATCATCATATGTTCTAACCTGTATTCTACCATCCACAGCAACTAAAGATCCTTTGTTCAAGTAGTTAGCACATAATTCTGCCTGTTTGCGCCAAGTTACAACTGGAATAAAATCCGTTTCTCTCTCTCCCTGCTGGTTGACAAATGATTTGTCCACAGCCAGAGTAAAAGTAGTTACAGCGATTCCGCCAGTCGCTGTATATTTTAACTCCGGATCTCTCGTAAGCCTACCAATAAGAATAGCCTTGTTAAAAAACAAAATATACACCGCCCTTTTTAACTTTTCAATATCGCTCTTGTCTACGAATTACACACAAGCGACCTACTCATTCTCTCTAACTACTAGATATCGCAAAACCTCTTCTGTTATTTTTAAGCTCTTTTCCAGTTTTCCAACATGCATCCCATCAATGGAAAACTTAAGAAGGAGATAATAACCTTCGCGAAATTTGTTTATTTCATATGCCAGTCTACGGACTCCCCGGTGGGTAGCCTCTAAAATCGTACCGTTATTGTTAATAATGATGTTTTGAATTTTCTCTACCAGAGCTTTTCGAACTTCTTCTTCCATACCAGGTTGCAGAATTATCATAGCCTCATAATTACGCATATTCCGCCTCACCTCCTCCCTATGGTCTGATGGCCCCATGAATCGCATGGAGCAGGGATGCAAAAGGAATAATATCATACTCTCCTTGATTTGGCAAGAAATTTGCCCAGGTTCAAGGTTCAAGGTTCAGGGCTCAGGGTTAGAGAACGCCACATAAGGCA
>CAZLTH010000009.1:0-19341 GCA_964562355.1 uncultured Syntrophomonadaceae bacterium
TTCTTAGATTATACTACAGTCAGACAAGGTGTTGCAATTTTTGTGCAGAATTTGTAGAGGTACTGGATTCTTGAGTATTATGCTATATTTTTCGAGAGCAAATACTGGTTTTTTATCGTAGACGAAACAAGGCTCGAACCTGTGACCCCTCTGCTTGCAAGGCAAGAGACACCCCTCCTTATAGTTACATGAATTTCCGCTAAACCCCTATTATTGCAAGCTTTATAGCTAAAGGTGCGTACTAAACTGCAAATACGTTCGTCTATTCTCCGGGGATTTCGCAGGAACTTCCCCGGAACTTTTGAAGAATTTCGAAGTCCTTCCGTGGCTGTCCATCAATTTCACTTTTTTCGCAAATCGGATAATTCTAGGGTCGATATCAGTAAAATATGACCTATTCCTTGAAAAGTGACAGGATTCATTCTCCCCATAAGTTACTACAACTCCGAGGAAGATTTATCTTAAAAAAATGATTTTTGTGTCTTGACAAGCGGTGACATTATAGTCCACTAGGCATATGCTTTTGCGGGCATTTCAATATAGCTGTCCGGCTCTTCGGTTCGGTTTTTAATAGCGAAAAACCGTCGCTCAATTTCTTTAAGCACAATTGCATCATAATAGACCATTCCGCAATTGGAACAGACCTCAACCGGGGTATTAGGAACCAGTAAATACTCACCTCGATAGCTATAAAGATATTCTATCCTGCGCTCCTCATAACGCCCTCTTCCGCAGAAATTACATTGCACTTTACTCATTATTGGTTTTCTCTCCTCGCATCCAAGGATCAACAAACTTTGGTTGGCGTGGAATATAAACTGTGATGAGTGTTATTTTTCCCCCACGCCAACCACAAACAACATGCACTGGAATATCACCTGTGAAACCCACAAGTAAACAACTCTCGCCACGCCCGGTATCAGGGTACTATTCAAGCACTTTTCCACTCAACAAGGCTTCTTCGATTTGAGCAAATGTTAATTTATCCGCTCTGCGTTCGATCTCAGCATGATGGGTATAAACATATTCATTGGCGCAAATTTTGGCTTTAATCTCTTCAATATTCATATTTCAATACCAACCAGCCATTCAGAATAGTGCAATCTTCTCTTGATACTGAGCTTCGCCGATTACCTTGACGATGATTTTATTTTTTAATTTGAACTCTTTTTTTATATTTTATCATTGGATTACTCTTTTGTAAATAAGAAAATTGTCCTGTCAAAACAGACATGCAAAGTCTGCTACTTACTAGTATCCTTAGAAGAACTAAAGTTCATCAGTAATTCAATATTTAATTGCAAAGTCTTGGTAATGTAAACCATTATGTGTGTTTGTCAATCTAAAAAGGCAGGGCATCCTCAGTACTTTGAAAACGTGACAATACTTGCGTGGTGACAGCCAACAATGCTTAAAAATAAAATAGCCACGGAGGGTAGCTAAACCCTCGTGACTATTGAGTTCTTCTGGTCGGAGCGACAGGATTTGAACCTGCGACCTCTTGACCCCCAGTCAAGCGCGCTACCAAGCTGCGCCACGCCCCGATGTAAGTAATTATACAGCAAGGGCATGCCTTTGGCAAGTAAAAAAATTGCACCTCCTGTTGCAAAAAAAAAAGCGTGTTGCCACGCCTGTTTTTATCCCTGTCCTTTACAGGATAATAGCTATTAAGCCGCCGCTTCCTTCGTTAATAATTTTTTCCAGTGTTTCCTGGAGCTTTTCTTGTGCACTAGGAGGCATGTTGGTCAGCTTGTTTCCGATTCCATCTTTAACTACCTCGGACAAAGATTTGCCGAAAATGTTTGAATCCCAGATTTTTTCCGGATTATCTTCAAATTCATCCATGATATAATTCGCCAAGTCCTCGCTTTGTTTTTCTGTTCCGATTACCGGGAAAAATTCTGACTTTACGTTGACTTTTATCAAGTGCAAAGAGGGTGCACTGGCCCTTAATTTTACGCCAAATCTGCCGCCTTTTTTTACTATTTCGGGCTTTTCCAACGCCATCTCTTCTAACAAAGGAGGCACCATGCCGTAGCCACTTTCCTCCACCTGATCCAAAGCTTCGGCAATCTTATCATACTCTTTTTTTGCACTACTGAAATCTTTTAACACTCCCAGCAAGCTCGCTCTCTCACTCACATCACAACCACAAATTTCACCCAGTATTCTATTGTAGAGATCAGCTGGAGAAGTTATGCTAATCAAAGCATGACCGGTTCCCAAATCCATATCTCTTAACAAAGCTTCTTCAACAAAATCAAAAGAGTTTAAGCCGGCCACAACGTTGTCAATATCTCTTAGCTTATAAATATTTTCAATGTTTTCCCTGATAACCCTGTTAAAGTCTTTTCGCAACCAATGTTCCATTTCCAACTCTTCCACCCAAGCAGGAAGTTTTATGTTAACCTCTCTGACAGGAAATTCATATAAAATCTCCTGCATCAAAAAACTAATATCTTCTTCCAGAAGATTCAAGCAGTCTAGGGGAAGTATAGGAGCTCCATATTTTTCGGTCAGAGTATCTTGCAGCGCTATTGTTTCTTCTGCATGAGGTTGCATTGTATTTAATATGATTACAAAAGGTTTCCCCAGGCTCTCCAGTTCTTCTATAACCTCTTCCTCGGCAGGCAGATAATCTTCCCGGGATAATTCTGTAAAGCTCCCGTCTGTGATAACCACAACTCCTATCGTAGAATGGTCAGTTATAACCTTTTTTGTTCCCACTACAGCTGCTTCTTCAAAAGAAATATCATAATCAAACCAGGGCGTACTTACCATTCTAGGACCGTCATCGTCATCGTAACCTATGACACCTGGCACTGCATAGCCAACACAATCAACGAGCCTTACACGCATTTTTATATTTTCCTGAATTACAATTTCTATAGCATCATCCGGCACAAATTTGGGTTCGGTAGTCATTATAGTTTTTCCGGCACTGCTTTGAGGTAGTTCGTCTATAGCTCTTTCTCTGTCACTACTGTCAACTATATTGGGAATAACAAGCAGTTCCATAAATTTTTTAATAAAGGTGGATTTCCCCGTGCGAACAGGACCAACAACCCCTAGGTAGACATCACCCCCCGTCCTTTCTACAATATCTTCAAATAAATCAAATTTCAATTTTTTTCCTCCTCTCTCTTCTTTTCCTATTCTTTAAAATAATAAAAATTTAACTCCTTTCCTCATAAATGTTGTAGAGTTAGATTTTCTTTTAACTTGTCAGACTTCCCTTTTAACATTATTTATATGATTTGTTCTGCTAATTATACCAAACAATAAAAAAACACTCCTTGCTTGCAAGAAGTGCTCATTTAATAATCAGTAATATGTTTATATGATTGTAAGCAAATCCTCCATTTCGTTTGTTTTGTTTCGTTTCATCAAAGTTTCTACTGCTTTCGCTGGGCTTTTATTTTCATATAATATCCTGTACATTTCTGTAGTAATCGGCATCTCTATTTTTAGTTTACTAGCTAGATTATAGGCAATTTTTGTTGTTGTGTAGCCTTCAACTACCATCTGGGAATTATTGATTACATCCAAAGGAATCTCACCTTTGGCGATAGAAATACCAAATCTCCGGTTACGGCTATGTTTGCTGGTACAGGTAACAAAAAGATCGCCTATACCAGATAACCCAGAAAAGGTAAGCGGCTTTGCTCCCAAGGCCGTCCCCAGTCTGGCTATCTCAATTAATCCCCTGGTCATCAAAGCTGCTTTGGTGTTATCCCCATAGCCTAACCCGTCACAAATCCCTGCTCCTATAGCAATAATATTTTTTAATGCTCCCCCTACTTCTACGCCTGTCAAGTCAAGATTTGTATATACTCTTAATCTATCCGTCATTAAAATATTTTGCACTTTCTCTGCTGTTTGTAAACTTGGGGAAGCAACAACCGTAGCAGAAGGAACCCCCCTGCTTATTTCTTCAGCATGGTTGGGTCCGGAAAGTGCGACCACACGGGTTTGATAATCCAGATTTGCTTCTGTAGCGATGATTTGTGAAAGCAAGGCTATTTGCTCGCTTCCGAGTCCTTTGGCGGTATTTACAATAATGGCCTTTTCAGATAATAAGGGAGCTATTCTTTTAATTATTTCTTTAACTACCTTGGAAGGAACGGCGATGATAATAATTTCTTTATTGCCAATCACCTGTTCTAAGTCAGTAGAGGGAAATATATTCTCGGAAAGCTTGACTCCAGGCAGATAAGATTTGTTTTCCTTGTCTTCCCGTATTTGGGCAGCTAATTCTGCTCTCCTCACCCAAAAATCTACCGTATAACCTTTTTCTCCTAAAATATGTGCCAAGGCAGTACCCCAGCTCCCTGCCCCAGCTACAGCAATTCTTTCGATGATTACTTGCACATCCTTCCCACTTCGGGCAACCACAAGGGTTTGCCCTTGCTTTTTCCAACCTCTAAATTATCTAATGTAAGATGTTTACCTTTTTGCCAACTTTATTCTCCTGGCCTTTGAGAAGGCGTTTTATGTTATCTCGATGTCTTAGTATAGCCAGCAGAGCAAGCAAAGTACTTAATAAAATCACTAGTGGCGTAACTTCAATTCTAGAAGTTTCTCTTAAAAACCATAATAGTAAGGGGAAAATAGCTGCACCTGTTAGCGAGGCTAGAGAAACGTAGCGTGTCAGTATTATGATTAAAACACCTAGCAGAGTTAGAACTCCTAGAACAGGTAAACTTAAGCCAGCAATAACTCCTAAACTGGTAGCAATCCCCTTCCCTCCACGAAAGCCAAAATAAACAGGCCAATTATGCCCTACCACAGCAGCAAGTCCGCTTAGCATTACTACTGCAGGGATTCCAACCAACCAGTCTGCCAAAAGAACAGCTATTAATCCTTTGCCTACATCCAAAGCTAAAACCAGTACAGCTACTGCGGGACCTATAGTCCTTAAAATATTAGTTGTACCGACACTCTTGCTACCATATTCTCTGACATCAATGCCTTTGAGAAACTTTCCGGCAAGATAGCCGGTAGAAACAGAGCCAATTAAATAAGCGACAATAATCACCAACAGACTCATCTTTCTGTTCTCCCCTTTTTTTCTCTTATCAAAATCCTGATAGGAGTACCATGAAAGCCAAAAGCCTGACGAAGTTTATTCTCCAGATGTCTCATATAGGAAAAGTGTAAAAGTTTTCTGTTGTTGACGAAAACAGAGAACTTCGGCGGACCTACTTTAAATTGGGTAATATAATATATTTTTAAGGTTTTGCCTTTTGTTGATGGTGGAGGAGTAGAAACAAGTACATCTTGTAAAAAACTATTTAGAAGACCCGTGGATATTCTTTTATTATATTCTTGATATACTTTATCCACCAGTGAAAACATGGGCGTGACTCTTTGCCCTGTTTTGGCTGAGATAAAAGTTACGGGCGCATAGCGGACAAAGGTAAGGTCTTGTTCTGCAGCAACTTTAAGTTTTTTTGCCATGTATTCCCTGTTCTCCATGGCATCCCATTTATTAAAAGCGATTATTAACGCTTTACCGGCAGTATCTGCATACCCCAGAATCCTCTTGTCCTGTTCTGTAATACCTTCTAGGGAATCAATAACTGCAATCACAACGTCAGCATCTTCTATGGCTCTTAGAGAGCGCAACATACTATAGTAGCCAACGTTATCTTTAATCCTGCTCTTTTGTTTTAAGCCAGCAGTATCAACCAAGAGATAATTCTTGTCCTCAATAGTAATCAAGGTATCAATGGCATCCCGAGTGGTTCCGGGCAAATCGCTCACGATAGCTCTTTCTTCCTTTGCCAGGTAATTAACAAGAGAAGACTTGCCTACATTGGGTTTGCCGATAATAGACACCTTTACTCCCTGAAAAAGATTTTCTTCTGTTTCCGGCAACAAATCTACTATTCTATCCAGCAGGTCTCCTATATTTAAACCGTGCACAGCTGAAATAATTACCGGTTCGCCCAGACCCAAAGCATATAAATCATACTTGCGTTGTTCCGCCCCCCGACCTTCTCCTTTATTACCTGCTAAGATAACAGCCTTTTTAGTTCTTTTCAACATGTCTGCTATTTCTATATCTAGGTGAGTGAGGCCTGTCCTTGAGTCTAAAACTAGGACAATAATGGAGGCCTGCTCTATAGCCAAACGAGCTTGCTTTCTTACCAGCTCTGCCAAAGGATCTGTCTTGTCAAAAGAAATACCACCTGTATCAACAAGAATAAAATTATTATTTTGCCATTCCGCCCTGCCATAAATACGATCCCTAGTAATTCCAGAGACTTTTTCTTCAATAGCAATTCTTTTTTGTATTATGCGATTAAATAAAGTAGATTTCCCCACATTCGGTCTTCCCACAATAGCTACCACCGGTTGAGACATAAGCGTTACGCACCTCCCCTATCCCTTTTTATTTATAATTCTAATTAACTCGCCTATTCCCTCCACAGGTGTCATTTTAACATCCAAGATTTTCTGCACTTCAGCAACTGTGAAATCATCAAGAAACAAGCATTTACTGTCTTTCAGCATAGCATCTGAGAAGAATATTTCATCTCCTAATGGTCTATTCTTTAACCCTGCTATCAAATCACTGCCAGTAAGTAGTCCACTTACTGTTACCTTTTGACCAAAATAGAGATTTTCTAGTGGTAACAAGTTTACTTCTAGATTGATAACTTTGTTTAATTCTTTTACCACTGGTAGAAACACTTTTCCCATAGATTTTCCACAAACAATGCTCAAGCTATAAGGCACAGGTATTTTTTCGGGCAATAGACTTTTCTCTTTTTTATAGTTGTCCAAAAACAATCTTACCAGACCTACGCCGTTTTCCAGTTGGGGAAAGCCTTCATATTCTTTCAAAGTAGGTATCTTCTCTGCGGCAGAGAGATAAAATTCATCTGCAGCATAAACCAGCAATTTGCCATAATTATTCTTAAATATTTTTTGCCACTTGTTACATTGCTTGATAATTTTTTTGCTTTCTTCTGCCGAATAGACCTGCAAAGGATATAATCCTTGACGATGGTCTGTAATGCCTACTGGAACGAGGGAAAGAGATACAAGAGACGGGTAAAAAATCGCCAAGTCACGCAAGGAACGTTCCAGTTCATCCCCATCATTAATACCGGGACAGAGAACTATCTGACCATGAAACATAATCCCGGCTTCAGCTAGTTCAGACAGAATCCTCATCAAATTGCCAGCCTGCTGGTTCCGAAGCATTTTTACTCTTAGTGTCGGGTTAGTAGTATGTATGGAAATATACAGAGGTGAAATCTTTTCGTTGACTATACGAGCAAGTTCCTCCGGCTTAAGGTTTGTTAAGGTGATATAACTGCCACAAAGTAAAGAAAGACGATAGTCATCATCCTTCACATAGAGCTTCCGTCTCATCCCAGGAGGCAACTGATCAATAAAACAAAAAAGGCAGCTATTATGGCAATCTTTGATTTTAGACATTATTTCATCTAAAAAGGTTATTCCTAAGTCTTCTCCAGCATATTTCCGCACATCAAACTCGTAAAGATCGCCATCAGCCTTTTCTATCAACAATAGAACGTTTTCTTCCGCCAGAAAGTTTTTATAATCCAACACATCCTTGATGGGCAAACCGTTTATTGTTAAAATCTTGTCGCCTTTTTGGAGGTTTAATTCTTCTGCTATTGAGTTTTTCTCTACTATCTTTATATAATGCTCCACAATCAATATCCTTCTATGCGAATTTGCTTTTTTATTATCCTACATTGTTGTGGAGTATGTCAAGAAAACATTTTTTATTTTACACCTATCTCCTTCTTTACGTTAAGAACAAATTCTACTAAAGAAGGATAAGCTTTAAGCGTTCCCTTTACAACCAATGGTCTGCCCAAGGAAATAAACTTTAAGCTTCTAGAAAGAAATCCTCCTACTCGCATCAAATTATTCACACATACCAAAGTGTTTGCCATGTAAAAATCATTGCTGGGTTTGTCATAAATTTTTAAAATCCCACTAGCGAATTTTTCAACTATTGACCCCGCCTGACCACAACCCATCTTGTAAATATCATGTCCTCCTTCATCTTTTCCTAGATAATAAATTGCCCCCCTATCTTCTGTTGCTGCAGCATCAAAATAAGAACATTGCAAAATATCTTCCGCTAGCGGTCTTTTGTTAGCAGGTAGCTTGTTTAAGTGAATAGCCGCCGCTATTACAGAAGAGTGTGCACCACCGTAACAGTGATAAATTATTTTCAAAACACACCCTCCTAGTGTTTAATTAGTACTTTTACTCCATTTTCCAACTCGTGTATAACTCCTTCCGTAACCCGGCTTAAGATAATAGCTATCTTTTCTTGCTCTGCCTCATCTTTAGCATAAAAAATAGGCACTCCCCCTTCTGCAACAGAATTGCGATCAACAGTAATAACCGCTAAAATAACTTTGGTCAGCATTACCTCCATAAATCATAGCACCCCCTTAATCGGCTGCCTCTTTACCTGCCGGAGACTGTAACGGTTGCCCTAAAGCACTTTCTAAAACAGGCACATTTCGGATAGATTTAATTAAGCTGTGAGCATCTTTTTCTATAGGTAAAATAATTAATCCAATTCGCCCTGTGTCTAGGTGCCTGCGTACAATAGGCATAAACTCTGCAGTATCAACATCCTTGTAAACTCCTAATTGACTGGCAGCATCATGAGCAATAGCTTGTCGTTGTCCTGTATTCGCCAGCGTAGCCCGAGCATTATCATCAAAAGGCTCTATGATTATACCTATCCCCCTTTCCATTACGGTTTTACGGGCTTGCCGGGTACCCAAATTCATGAACTGTATATTTTCTACAAATAAATCCGCCCCTTCAAAATGAACCTCTCCTTCCCTTACCTTAGCAATATCTTCAATATTCTTCCCCTTCATGAATTTACAAGCAAAGATAATACCTACCAGACTCACCGCAATACCCCACAAAACGTGGCTATAAATAGTTACTCCGGTAACCAAAATAGCAATCAATATCACTAGGTAGTTTCTAGCTTCAAATACTCTGGCAATTCCTTCAATATAATCTGCTCCCCGTGGAACCAACTCCGTTTTTTCTAAAGATCCTAACATCTGCCTTTCAGTATTTCTGACATCTCTGAACTGTTGACCTGCCAGAGCCAAAAAAGTAACAGCGGTAAACTCTTTAGCTATAAGAGCAGGTACTGCTGCAGCCCCCAAAACCGCCGCTATAAATCCCAGCGACAGGTGAATCAATATTCCATGAGGATAACTTGGATACTGTCTGTAATCGGAACGTAACATAAAGCAACGAGAAGCAGTGCCCAGAACAATCCCCAATGTTATAGCCACCAGGGTTCTATCCATATATTTCACCTCAGCATTAATTTACTTGTCTTGTCTTGTCTTTTAGATTTTCCTTCAGTAAGGTTTTTATCCCTGAAGTACTAAAGATAAAATAAAAAAGCTATCATTTGAAATGATAGCTTTTTTACATGGTAAAGGGAGATATCTCCCCACCACATATATCAGAGGTGTTTTACGTAGCTACAAATTACTCTTTTGCTTCTTTTTTTAAACGTTCTCCAAGATCTCCAAGCTCTCCAAAAACATCTCCAAGGGTAACCCCTCCATCAGAATCATTATCTGTAGTGGCAATCATTACATTACGCAGTTTGCTGTTCTGCTTTGGTTTAGATTCCTGCGTTTTTTTGACGCTTAAGCTTATTCTTTTGGAATCAAGATTAATATCCAAAATCTTAACTTTAATATCTTGATTCTCTGCCAACACTTCTGAGGGATGTTTGACATGATAGTCAGCAATTTGCGATATGTGAACTAAACCCTCAACTCCAGGTAATAACTCAACAAAAGCACCGAAATTAACCAAACGAGTTACTTTTCCATCCACAACTTCACCTGAAGTAAACTTTTCTGTAACCAGTGACCAAGGATCAGGCTGAGCTTGACGTAAACTCAGACCAATTCTTTCTTTCTCCGGAATAACCTCCAAAATTTTCACTTGGACTTCTTCGCCAACTTTCATAACATCTCGGGGATGATCTATACGTTTCCAAGATATTTCCGAAATATGAACAAGCCCATCGATACCTCCAACATCAACGAAAGCACCAAAATCGGTCAGCCTCTTTACTTCTCCGGTGATAATCTCTCCCTCTTGCAAGTTTTCTAATATCTGCTGTTTAACACTCTCTTTTTCGCCTTCCAAAACCAATTTTCGGGACAAGATAGCTTTAACTTTTTCACGGTTTATTTCGATAACCCTAAACTCAACTTCTTTACCTATAAATTCCTTAAAGTCAGGAATAAACTTTATATCAACTAACGAGCCAGGCATAAATCCTTCCAAACCAGATCCCAAATCAACTATTATGCCTGCTTGGTTGGCCTCTTTTACTATAGCTTTTAAAGTGGTTTTATCTTCTAATGCTAGTGTTAAGTTAGCCCAAGTATCTTCTCTATCCAAGCCCTTTTTAGACAAGACAAGCTTGGCTTCATCATCATCAAAAAACTTAACTACTAGGTCAAGTTCATCCTCCACCTTGATTACATCCGCCAAAGTTTCCCCCGACTTCAAAAAGACCTCGCCCAGCGGCAAAATGCCTTCTGTTTTGTAACCCAAATCAACCAAAACTTCCTCGGCATTAATTTGAGCTACTGTTCCTTTCACCATCTGCCCAAGCTCAAAGGACTTAATATCCTCTGGATAAATATCTTCCTCTGATGGTGTCTCTTCTTCTTCTTCTTGAGCTTCTCCGTCTTGTTCTATTTGTTCTTCTTGTACAGGCTCATCTGGCACTTCTAATGTCTGTTCTTCCTGTGATGCCTCTGCTTGTTCCACCATTTCCTGCTCTTCTTCCTGAATTTTCCCCTCTTGTTCTTCTTGTCCCATTAATTCCTGTTGCATCTCTTCCTCCAATACTTGTTCTTCTTGTACTTGCTCAACCTGTTCCTCCTGTTTACTTACCATCTTCTCAACAACCTCCTTTATCGTCCAGTCAGGCGTGGAAGCACCAGCGGTAACTCCTACTGTCCTGACACCTGCCCACCCAGTTATAGAATGAATTTCTTCAGGTGAGACAATTTGATATGTTTTTATTCCTATATCACGGCACAGCCTTGTCAGTTTTTGCGTGTTAGAGCTGTCAGTGCCGCCTATAACTATCATCAAATCTACCAATCTAGCCAATTCCACAGCAGCTTCCTGTCGTAAGAGTGCTGCCTCACAAATTGTATTATATATCTTAACCTCATGATGCTCATCTGTAATCAACTCAACAACTTTAAAAAAATCCTCCGCCGAAATTGTAGTCTGAGCCACAATAACTGCTTCTTGTTGTATTTCTTCTAAAAAAATACCTTTCTGCGAGTCAATAATTAAAGAATTATTCCCGGCCCATTCCTTGAGACCTATAACTTCAGGATGGCTAGAATCTCCAATGATAATAATCTGTTTCCCTCGAGCAGCTTCTCTGGCCACAATCTTCTGTACATGTTTAACAATAGAACAGGTAGCGTCAATTATTTTATGACCATTTTTTTCAAGTAAATTATAGGTGCTCGGTCCTACACCGTGCGTCCTTATAATCACCTCGCTGGAAACTGGTATCTGCTCCAAATCAGTAAAAACCTGTACTCCCTTAGCTTGCAAATACTTTACAACCTCGTGGTTGTGTACCAACGGTCCCAAGGTGCAGAGCAAACCCTCTTTGGTGGCAGCTGCTTTTAGAACTAATTCAACAGCTCCTTTAACTCCCTGACAAAAACCTGCATGACTAGCTAAAATGACCTTCAAAATTACCCTCCGCCATTATATCACTTTTTCTGATTGAAAGTATAGCTTTTTTATCTCGTCCATTATATCAGTAGTAATTTCCAACAGCAATCCTTTTTTTGCTTTTTCTCCATAATATTTGCTGAAATCAAGCGGTTTCCCTATATTGATTTTAACCTTGCCAAAAAAACGGTAATCTCCTCTTATAGCCACAGGCAAGACTGGCGATCTCCCCTTTAAGGCAATCAAGGCTACTCCAGGCGAAGCTTCCCCCATTTTGCCGGTTTTACTTCTGGTTCCTTCGGGGAACATAGCTATAAACTCTTTATTTTTCAGTAAAGCAAGGGATGTCCTGATAGATCTTATATCAGCACTACCTCTTCTTACAGGAAAAGCTCCCATTTCTTTTAAAAAACTACTAAGGACCTTTAATCTGAAAAGCTCTTCCTTCGCCATCACATACATCCTCCTACGAGTGAGCATTGAGCCTACAAGCGGAGGATCCAGCCAGTTAATATGGTTTGCACAAATAATCAACGGCCCATCAACAGGAATGTTGTCCAGCCCTCTTATTTCCACCCTATAGATATTTTTAAAAACTGTCCGGCAAAAGCTCTTTACAAGGAAATAAAGCATTACCCACCCTCACCTGCATATGCTGTCTTTTTGATGATAAATTCAATGACTTCATCTGTACTCATGCTCGTTGTATCGATAACACAACTGTCCTCAGGGATTCTTAACGGGTCTGTTTTTCTATTCTTATCAATGTCATCTCTGCGAGCTATTTCTTCTTCTACTTCACCCAAAGAAATGTCTTGATTTTTGGGAAACATCTCTAGGTAACGCCTGCGAGCTCTCTCCGTCAAGGATGCCGTAAGGAAAAATTTAAAAGGAGCATCAGGCAGTACCCTAGTAGCAATATCTCGCCCATCCATGACGATTCCCCCTTTTTTCCCTAAAACTCTTTGCAATTTGACCAGAGCTTTACGTACTGAGGGGGACTTAGCTATGGAAGAAACATGTTTGTTTATTTCTGCACTTCTAATAAAAGGAGTGACATCTTCATCATTAACAATTGTAATGGTTTCTCCTTTTCCAGATGTTTTCACCTTTATAGCCAATTTCTCAATCAGATGAGCCAACACCTGCTCACTATGTAAGTCCCAAGATTCTTGCAGCGCAACAACAGTTACCGCTCTGTACATGGCCCCAGTATCAAGATAATCAATTTTTAATCTTCTGGCTACAGCTTTAGCAACTGTACTTTTGCCTGCACCAGCAGGTCCATCAATAGCTATTGTAGGTTTACTTTGCATTTTTTCACCCTTTTTACCTTATCTTCCAGCAAAACCTTAGCTTCACCAATATAAACAGGCTCTAAGTCTTCTTGAGGCTTGTCCGTATTAATATGCATCAGTATTCTTATACATTTCCCCAAAGCGTTGGGAACCTGTACTTCAGAACAACAAAACAAAGGCACATATTTCCATCCCAGTCGCCGGGCAGCCTCTGCCGGGAAAACAGCGTTTAAGTCAGCTGTCATGGAAAAAATGACGCTGACTATATCCTTAATCTCAACATTATTTAGTGCTACCATCCGTTCTAATAAACTAGACGTAGCAGTTAAAATAAGTTCCGATGAATTACTCTCAACTGTAACCGCACCTCTTAATCCTCTAACAACAAGCGACATCTATATCAAATCTCCCTAATAATTGTTTTTTTGCATCATACAACAAAATATCCCCTTTTACAAGTCCTTGTAAAACAAATAAGACAGATTTCAGACCTATATTTACCTTGTAGACCTATTTATAACTTGCATGTCTATTTCTATTTTATGTCCTTCCAGCCTCTCTACAATATTAAAGACTCTGCGAAAACTAGCACTGCTCAGAAGCAATTGAGCTATAAAAAGTAAAACCAGAGAAAAAAAAGCTACTTTCAACAGTATTCTTTCAAATTGCTTGATACTTTTTGCGAACCATTTTTCAAAACTCATGCTTAACGAGTGAGTAAGTGAGTCAGTCAGCCTATCTGCCTGTGTGTCGTACGCAGACAGGCGGCTGTCAGTGAGTAAGTCAAGAACGAAGCACAACAAAACACGATAAGATAGTTATCCCTCATTTATCCACTCACTTCCCCATTCCTCACTTCCTCACTGACCTACTCAGTCACTTAGTCACTTAGTCACTCGGTTACTATTCCTGTAGTCGTTTAATCTGAAGAAATACCTGCTCTTTGGTAGCTTGGTGAAATTTAAAAAAAAGTCTCTCCAGTCCTTGGCGTGTTAATTTTAATTCATTCGGTTCTATTATTTCCAATCTGCGAAATTCTTCTCTAACTACAAACATAACTAAATCTTCTAAAGTAGATGCTTTAACTTCCATAACTAATGGAGCGTAAGCAATTTCTTCGCCCTCGTCTTCATCCAAAACGGCATATGTCTCCTCCGTGTCAATCTTAACAATATCTATGCCCTGTAAAGGAATATGTTTCCAAAGTGCTACCTGTTGTTCTCTGGCAACATGGGCCATCTCCTCTGTGTTTTTACGCCCGAAAAAAAACCTGGCAGGTTTCGATTTACCTTTAAAATCAAACCTTACTTTGAAATGAATTATTTTATCATGAATCTCTGAAATTTCTGCAACTTTTTCTTTTGCGTGTGGCTCTGAAAAGTGCTTACTTATGCCCTTTTCCCCCAATAATTCCTCTCTCAACTCATCAGTTTTCCTAGGTTTTAACATTTTAAATTACACCCCCAAACTCTACTGGTATCGACCAAAAACTAACATTTGTCGGTAAATGCAGCAACGAAAATCAACTAATGCAATACTGATTACAGTTTACAGTTACCAGTTTACAGTTTACAGGGGTTACGAAGGTTAAGGGGTGAAGACGAGGAATACGAGTCTGAACGAGTCCTAACTTTTTCTTTAGCGGACGACTACTTCCTTTTATAGAAAAGCATAATGGCGGATACCCGACAGCCAAGTCAGGAGTCCGGGAAGTTTTTCAATTTGCCAGACAACAATTAACTGATAACTGCTTTTCCAACTTTTAACCTTCTAACTTTACAACTTTTTTAACTAGTAAAATGCAAGTTCTTTGCATTTGGCATTATATATGAAAATATAAGTTAGTTCCCTTCGTGAGTATAGTACTACGCTTCTAATTAATATTCCCTTGCTTAGTAAAGTAAATTCGTTATAAAAGAACGATTTCCTGCTATACCCGAAATTTTATCTTTATGGCATACCCACCTCCTGTTTTAAGCGATCCTCTTCCTTTTTTGATAAATAACGATATTGACCTGTTTTTAACCCTTCAGTAGTTAAAAAGCTTATCCCTACCCTTTTAAGACTACTTACCGGGTGATTAAGAGCTCGCATCATCCTTCTAATCTGCCTTTTTTTCCCTTCTCGCAAAACTATCTTTAACAAGCTTTTCTGCCAGTTTCTTTCTATTATCTCAATTGTTGCCGGGGCCGTCTTTTCCTCGTTTTCTAAAACAAGACCACTCTCAAATGAGTTACAATTGTCCTTAGTAAAAAAACCTCTGATTGTAACCAAATAATGCTTCTCCACTTTATGAGAAGGATGCATGAGCCTATTGGCTAATTCTCCATCATTAGTTAAGAGTAGCAGTCCTTCTGAATCCATATCCAACCTGCCCACCGGATAAACTCTCTCCTCTATATCCTTGATATAATCCAGTACAATCTTGCGTTCCCCATAATCTTTCATAGTAGTTAGTACTCCCTGCGGCTTATTAAAAAGTATATAAAGCTTTAGAGAGGAAAGCATTATGACTTTGTCTCGTACTTTCACTATATCTTTTTGAGGATCAACCAGATAACCAAAAGTATCTATTACTTTGTCATTTACCTTTACCTCTCCGACCGCAATCAATTTTTCACAATACCTTCTGGAAGCCACTCCACACTTGGCCATATACTTCTGTAAACGCATCGTCATCTTCCATCCTTTTAAAACTAATCTGACTACCAAGCAGCCTGTCCTTATTAGTTTATCTCTACAATCATCGTAATTTCTACCGCCGCACCTAGCGGTAGACTATTAACCCCTACTGCAGCACGTGCATGCTTCCCTTTTTCTGCCAACAGCTCCCCTAAAAGATCCGAAGCTCCGTTAATCACCTTTGGCTGTTCGTAAAAACTATCTTCACTATGCACATAACCTGTTACTTTTATTATCCTTTTTATGTTCTCCAGTGACCCTATCGCCTTTTTGATAACCCCTAGGCAATTTAGAACACATAACCGAGCAGCCTGATATCCTTCCTCAACTTCTAAATCACGACCTACCTTACCTCGGTAGATAAGTTTACCTTCCTTCAAAGGAAGTTGTCCTGAAATAAAAATCAATTTTCCTGTTCTTACAACAGGCACATAAGCACCAACCGGTTCTGGAGGCTCTGGTATAGTTAAACCCATCTCTATTATTTTTTCTTCTACCTGCATAAATTTTCACTCCTCAAAATGTTTTTACCTTTGCTATATCTTTTAATTCTCTGTTAAGATCAGTTTTCCCTTTTAAACTGGTTGAATTCATAAAATTGTAATTCAAAAACGTAAGACTACCTCCTTACTTGACTTGCTTCCCCTCATCCGAAAACCAGTGTGCAGATAATCAAAGCAGCAATAAATCCCGTCAGGTCAGCCAAAAGACCAACCGGCAGAGCATGTCTTGTTTGTCGAATTCCGACTGACCCAAAGTATACAGTTATCACAAAGAGAGTTGTATCCGTACTTCCCAATATAGTAGATGCCAATCGACCCAAAAAAGAATCTGGTCCTTCTGAGTGCAAAAGTTCTGTCACAATCGCCAGAGAACAACTTCCTGATACCGGGCGCATTATTGCCAAGGGCAAAATATCACCCGGAATACCAAAATAATTTAAAACTGGTTTTAAGAAATAAACCAATATATCCATAGCACCCGATTCTCTAAAAAGACCTATACCCACCAACATAGCCACCAAAAAAGGTATAAGTTTTACCGCTGTAGAGAACCCTTCCCTGGCCCCCTCTACAAATGTATCGAAGACTTTAACACCTTTCAGATAGCCGTAGAGCAGGGTAATAAAGATTAGGAGAGGGATTATCCAAGTTGACAAAATAGAAATAATAGCACTCATTGTATTAATCTTCTTTTTTTATCACTATAGTATTTTCTTAAAAATCTATCTAGGAGTAAGGCAACCGTTGTAGAACAAAGAGTAGCTAGTATCGTAGTCCCCACAACTTCTGCAGGGTTGAGAGAACCTGCGACAGCTCTTAACCCAATTATAGTTGTGGGAATAATAGTCAAACTGGAGGTGTTTAGAGCTAAAAATGTACACATAGCATCGGATGCTGTAGAAGAATTGCCATTTATTTTTTTTAATTCCTGCATGGCTTTTAAGCCAAAAGGGGTAGCCGCACTACCCATTCCCAATAGATTAGCACTCATGTTCATCAAAATAGCGTTCATAGCCGGGTGATTTTTAGGAACCCCGGGGAAAACAGCATGGGCAAAAGGCTTTAAAGCAAATTTTATATAATTTATTAAGCCGGATTTTTCGATAATCTTCATAATTCCCAACCAAAAAGTCATTATGCTTACCAAACCCAAAGAAATAGAGACCGCCTTTTCTGAAGAGGTGAAAATTATTTCCGGCACAATGTCAGCACGACCATTCCACACTGCTACCACTAATCCCGTTAACATAAATATCAATCATAATAAATTAACCATTTTTATTAATTTCTAACCTCCAAATTCTAATTTTTATCCTCCTGTAAAAATAAACCAGCTAAACCAGTCTTTGAAGCTTTGTAATATTATTGAAAATACCCCTGCTCTCTCCACCTCTTCTGCCGCTACCAACTTCATATTACTAACAAGCTTTTCTTCCAAATAAACGTTGAGATCCCCAACCACTTCGCCTTTGCCTAGAGGTGCACTCAAAGGACTATTTAAGTTAAAAGAGAAAATTAGATATTTTTTTTCGCTTCTCCTCAGCGGGAAGTTGAAATCTTTTTCCACTCTTATTTTAATGGTATCTTGTCTGCCATTTTCCAACAGTACTCTTTTAACCGGCTTGTTTTTATCTATAAAGCGGTAATATATAAAATTTTCAAAACCATAATCTAATAAGGCAGTAGAATCTTCCCACATCTCAGGAGCATCAAGAACAACACTTATAAGCTGCTGTCCATCACGTGTGGCAGACCCTACAAAACAACGTCCTGCAGGTGTAGTCCAACCGGTCTTGACCCCATCTCCTCCCGGATAAATCGTTAACAATTTATTTTGATTATGCAACATACGCGGATGCGGCTCCCCAGGCCAGCTTATTCTCTTATCTTCACTTTTAATTATTTCCCTGAATTTCGGGATAAACAAAGCATGACGCGTAATCAGTGCCAGGTCATAGGCTGTCGTCAGATGACCTTTTTCATCCAAACCATGTGGATTTTTAAATTTTGTGTTACCTGCTCCTAATTCATTAGCTCTCTTGGTCATCAAAAAGGCAAAATCCTCCACCGAACCAGCTATATGTTCCGCAATAGCAACAGCAGCATCGTTTCCTGAACGTAACATCAAACCATAGAGTAGCTCTTCTATTGTTTTTAATTCACCACTCTCCAACCATATTGATGAGCCTTCAGTGGCCGCTGCTCTGGAACTTATTTTCACCAACTCATGTATTTCCTTCATTTCCAAAGCTAGAATAGCGGTCATGATTTTTGTGGTACTGGCCATAGGTCGTTTTTCTCCACTGTTAAATTCAAATAAAATCCTTCCTGAATCTCTATCCATAAGAAGAGCAGAAGAAGCCGTAACTTCCAAGCTTTCTGCTGTTCCAATCAAAAACGTAGAAAGTAATAAAAAGATTAAAACAAGAATTATATTTTTCTTAAACACTAACAATTCCTCCGCTACAAAATAAGACCTATAATTATCTATGCATCATCTGGCTGAATATGAAAAAAAATACACCTTACGGTGTATTTTAAAAAACTTTTATTTTTCTAGATACCTCTATTTAATTAGTTTTATTCCTTTTTTGCAGCAAGCTTTCTATCTGCACAATCAACTGTGGAGCTAGATCAATCACTCTATCCAGCATAGCGTGACGATCAACCAATAGCATCCGCACCTGTCCCTGACCCACTACCAAAAAAGCCACAGGCTGTACAGTTACCCCTCCTCCACTACCTCCTCCGAAAGGCAAATTTTCTTCTTTAAAATATTTTTTTTGGCATCCACCGTCATTAGCAGTAAAAATACCGCCAAAAAATAATAAGACCTCGTTTTAAATTTCACCCGCAGGCTAGCTTCCCAAAATTCACCCTTTTCAAGCTCAGGGATAATTATAAGTCGGGGTTTTTTGCTATATTTCAGGTAACTTTGCCAGAAACCCAAGAACATATTTATGCTACTATACAAAACACCTGTCCCTAATCCCGTACAAGCTGCATCTCCCAAACTAAAGTTTATTTTTAAATTAAACTCTGTACAAATAACCTTTCTACCAAACTTTTTCACCAGCCAAAGTATC
>CAZLTH010000010.1:0-19288 GCA_964562355.1 uncultured Syntrophomonadaceae bacterium
AGTAAGTAAGAGGTGTGATGAGGGTTTATATTCACGAAGGGCACTAACTTACATTTTATTAGTTGTCAGTTGACGAGGGTTGGGGAGGACGAGGGTGAAGTTGGGGTGACTCGTTGCTCAACCCTGAACTCCTGTAACCCCTGGTAACTGGTAACTGGCAACGGTATTGCATCAGCTAATTCTCTTTACTGCGCTTACCGACAAATGTTAGCTTTTAACCTCTACCAACACCCACATACTCCTCCCAACTCATTTCTGCAGGCTTATATTTCATACAAGGAGCATACTTGAATAAATTAACAGGATAATCTTTCCCTGCGTAGCTCCTAAATTTATTATCCGGTGTAAGAGGAGCCAGCAATTCCCCATCCACATACATCATCGGGAAAACACTACATTCATACGGTTTAAGAGATGACACAGGTATATTTAATTTTTCTGCTGCCAGGTGTAGCATACAACGCCTGTTATGGTCAGAAAAAACACAAATTGTATTCTTAAAACGTGCCGGGAGTTCAATTTCTGGCGGAAAAAATTGATGTTTTTTTAAGGCAAATCGCAGACCTTCTTTCCCGGGTTGATGATCCAGCTGAGCGGTAATAAAATATTGTTCGGGGATACCTTTAAATAGCTCGGGATGTTTTTCCACTATATCTCTAATTCTTTGTGCTTCTTCTTCGCTAAGATCTATGCCATTAAAACAACACAAAGACCTGCATCTTTCCAGACAAATTTTTTCCAGCTTTTTGCTCATTTTAAGACCCTCCTTTCACTGCTGCCATCTAAAATACTTTGTATCAACCTAGCGTTATGAGCAACAAAATCACCATGCATCATATAAAAATGACCACCGAGACCTGCATACTCAAAATAGTCGCCCCTAGTCGAAACTTTCCAGGATGAATCCCTGCTGTCTGTAGCTCGAATAAAATGTATATTTGCCGTAATAGCACCTTTATTGACCATGCTATCCAAGTATAACAAGTATGTTTTGGTTCTTTGTTCAATTATTTTTCTTACATACTCATCAGGAACAACATTTTTAAATTCTTTTAGGATAATATCATGAAACAAAGCATCAATTTCTTGCTGCAGGGCCTCTGGTGACCGCTGCACAATTTTTACCCTCTTTTCTGTATCAATCAGAATCAAATCACTGACTTTTAGTCCCAATCTTTCCATTTCTTTAGCCACTTCAAAAGCTAGGCTCCCTCCTGCCGAATAACCTAACAGCAGGTAAGTTCCTTCATTTTGTTGTTTAAGCAAATAACTTATATATTTCTGTAGCCGGTCTTCACTCTCTACAAAATTAAGACCATAAACAGAATGTGAGCTAATATTTTTTGCTAAATATTGATAATAAAAACCAAACCCGGTGACAGGAGGAAGACAAAAGACATGCCGCTCTTTTTTAAAGTTTAAAATCACCCCCACCTTGGCAGAACGCCGTTTTTTACTTTTTTTTCCCTGTTCAATCAGCGCAGCCACTTTCTGCACGGTCATGTTTTGATAAGTCTCTAAAAGTGGGACTTCTACCTTAAACTCCTTCTGTACTTTTATACTCATAAAGATTGCCAGTAAGGAATGTCCTCCCAATTCAAAAAAATTGTCCATTATTCCAATATTTTCTAGCGCTAACATCTCCTGCCACATTTTAAGTAGCTTCTTTTCTGTAAAGGTGCTAGGCTCTATTGTTTTAGCCTTTAGTAAAAAATTTTTCCTTGGATCCGGCAGTAATATTCGCTCTACTTTGCCATGTCGACTCAAAGGCAACTCTGGCATCGCTACAAAGTAAGTGGGAACCATATAATCCGGTAGCAGCTGGCGTAAGTAGGCTCTCATTTCCTCTCTACCAAGTTCTTTTTTGGAAACATAATAGGCAGAGAGATAATTTCCTCCCCTAGGGTCTTCCCTAGTTATCGCTACTGCCTCCTGTATTGCCTCATGCTTTAATAAATAGTGTTCCACTTCTGCCAGTTCAACTCTATGCCCACGTATTTTTACCTGATTATCTGCCCTGCCTAGGCATTCTACCTTGCCCCCGGGTAACCACCTGGCCAGATCTCCTGTGTTAAATATCCTTTTCTCTGGAATAAGCGGGTGATTGATAAACTTTTCCTGGTTCAGTTCCTCTCTATTAAGATACCCTCTGGCCAAGGTCTCTCCAGCAATCCACAAAGCTCCCGAGACTCCTACGGGCTGCGATTGATAATTTTCATCTAATATATATAAACGTACATTGTCAATAGGTACCCCGATGGATATAACTGGCAGATCTTCTTCCTGCGAGCAATTATAAAAAGCTATGTCCACCCCTGTTTCTGTCAAACCATAGCTGTTATATAAAATAGTTTGATTTTTTTTATATAGAAACTCGTTGAAGTCGTGGACAACCTGTATCTTCAAAGCTTCGCCGCTGACAAAAACAACTTTTAAACTAGCTACCTTCCTTATCCTTTGGTCATAACGAAGATATTCCAAAAATGCAACCAGCAAAGAAGGTACAAATTCAAGGTAGGTAACCCCACAATGTTCAATAGTTGTAACAATCTTTTTCATACTTCCTTCTGCTTCTAGGTCTAATATACATACTGTTCCCCCACTAAACAGCGGCGGAAAAATTTCAGCTATAGAAGCAACAAAAGTTAGCGGGGCTTTCCATAAAAAAACATCACTTTCACCATAAGAAAAATGTTTTTGATCCCAGTCCAACCCATTGTGCATAGCAGCATGTTCCAGCAAAACTCCCTTGGGGACACCTGTAGAGCCCGAAGTATACATAATACATGCTAAGTCCCTACCATTACTGTTCTGTTCTAAATTGGTACCAGCATAGCCCTGGTAAAGATATGCCGCAGAGAGATTTATTGTTTCCCCCTGAAAAGATATAGGCAACTTTTCCCGATTCAACAGCAAAAGAAGAGGCTTGGCGTCTTTGAGAATATAATTAATTCGTTCAGCAGGATAATCAGGGGCAATCGGTAAATAAGCACCTCCTGCTTTCCAAATTGCCAGTATACCTATAATCGCTTCCGGGGAACGATCCATTATAATGCCAACAACTTGATTTTTTTTGACACCGCATGCTCTTAGTTTTCTGGCTAACTGGTTGGTTTTCTCATTTAACTGTCGGTAAGTAATCTGACGCTCTCCATGGATTACAGCAAGATTAGCCGGAGTTTTAACCGCCTGTTGTTCAAATAATCGCTGCAATGGCTTCTCTCTTGGATATACAGTAAAATTTTGCAGGCTCGCCATCTTTTCTACTCTCCTTTGAACTATACCACTGAAGACAATTAATTTGCATTGAGAATGTCACAAAGTAACAAGGTAACGAACCACGGATAGACACGGATTAGGTTTTTGATTTATCTATACTAAAAGATGTATGGTTTAAAAATACGATTGCATTCCCTTGTTAAATATGCGAATTAATCTCTAACTGCTGGAATACGAAGCGAGAAAGAGTTTCTACGGCATATAAATGCTTTCTGAGTTCTTCAGCTGAAACTGCTTGTAGCTTAACATCAAAAATTTGCTCTAGACCAGCTATAATATCCAAGGCTTCTACGGAATCAAGCCCCAACCCCTCTCCAAATAAGGGCAAGTCATCTTCAATCTCCTCTGCTGTGATATCTTCCAATTCTAACCGGTTAATTAAAATTTCTTCTTTAATTATACTTTTAATTGCTTCTATCGTTTGCATACTATACTTCACTTCTCCTTTTCCTTACAGGCATTTTCACTAAAAAGAGCACCTCTTACAAATTTGTCGCTGGCTTATGAGAGACAGAGAAGTCAAAATTGCCACGTTTTATCTCTCTGCCAGTCATCTTTTGGGCCAAAAAATGTTTTTTAATATAATTACAGGAAACCCAAGGATCTACAGTGTCACCACAGGTAAAAACATCAACAGCAGCATAACCCAGCTCGGGCCAGGTGTGAATCGTCAGGTGTGATTCAGAAATAACGACCACACCGCTAACTCCCTGTGGGCTAAACTGGTGGAAAACTACTTCCCTAACTTCAGCTCCTGCTTCCAAAGCAGCTCTAACCATAATAGCCTCTACCTTTTTGATGTCATTTAAAAGTGAGGGGGAACAATCATACAGTTCAGCCAAAACATGGCGACCCAAAGAATTCACTGGCTTCCCTCCTTGCATTGCAGTCTACAGGTTACTTTTGGCAGTATAGCAGTCTAAATCAACTTACGAATACCCAGCTTTTCTTTCACCTCATGTTCAAAAGGTTTCATAAATCGCCTAACAATTTTGGCCATACTGCTATTTTTAACGTGGACGCAAAACATAAGTTTATAAATTCCTTGCTCATATTGTTTGCAAATGGCTTCTCCCAGTAAGAGCATGGCGTAACCTAAATGGCGAAACTCCTCTTTTACAAAAACATTACGTATAAGCATGGTTTCAAAATCCAAACGCCTAGCAATTGCCCAGCCGATAATATTTCCTTTTTCATCCTTTAGTCCTAAAGAATGCACCGGCTCAATAAGTTCTTCTTCTAAAAAAGGAGATAATGACCTAGGATACCATAATCCCTCCCCTTGACGTAGTTCCTTTAACTCCAGATTCTTTATTTCGTTCCATAAAAAGGGAGTTACATGTGCCGGGAATTCCATCGTTGTAAAAATAGGAGCTTGGTCTTCTGTAAATTTCCCTAAGTCCATTTTGTAAAGTAGCATTTCTGTTTGTGGGGGTAACTCCCAATGACACTTCTCTAAAAGCTTCTCAAAAGCTCGGTGAAATTCGTGGTCCTCAATATACCCAAAACTAATACTAGAGCACTCCTGCCGCCGGGCGACTTCTTCCATCTGTTCAATCAAGGCAGTAGCCACACCCATCAGCCTGAACTTGGGCTTTACAAAAATAGAATAAATCTGCAGTTCTCCGTTAGGGCTTCTTTCTCCCAAAGCCAAACCGACAGGCAGACGAGAAAAGTTAGAAGCAGCTACAGCTACTACATTTTCGTCACTACCTACACGTCGCAAAATAGGGTAGTAATCTGTAAACGTCAGCGATTCATAGCTATTAGCCGTGGCACTATCTACTTGATGAATAAAATACATAACTTTTTCTGCCTCCCATGTTGTTTTTTCATAAACTATCAAGCTATCTGTCGCTTGACCAGCTCATTGAAGAGTCCTTCTTGCTCGATTAGTTCCTTATAGCTACCAGCTTGAACTATTTTCCCTTTATCCAGCACATAAATACGATCAGCATTTCTGACTGTACTCAAACGATGCGCAATTACTATACGTGTTGCCTGTAGCTTCTCTAGGCTTTTACTGACGATATCCTGTGTCCGGTTATCTAAGGCACTGGTCGCCTCGTCAAAAAACAATAGGCGTGGCTTGTTCACAATTGCCCTAGCAATCAGCAATCTCTGTTTCTGTCCCCCGGAAATAGTAGAAGCTCCTTCATTAATAACGGTATGCATCCCCATAGGCATCTGCTTGATATCCTCATCCACCCCGGCACTTTTAGCCGCTTCCCAGGCAGTTTTCAAGGTGTTAGCAGAAGCAGAACCACAAATATTTGTAAAAATATCTCCTGCCATCAGTTTGCCACTCTGCAAAACAACCCCCAGTTGACGGCGCAATGCCCGCACGTCTATTGCCTCCAGTTCTTTACCATCATAATAGATTACCCCGGATTCTATTTTTTCAAATCCCAACAAACATCTCAACAAAGTAGATTTGCCACAGCCAGAGGGTCCTACCAAGGCTATGAATTCCCCTGGCTTAATCTGGAGGGAAACATCATTTAGAATCAACGGACCATCAGGCAAATAACGAAAATGAAGGCGAGTTATCTCAATTTCCCCGTCCAGCTCGCCAGGATCTACTTTGGCCTCATCTATTTCAGGCAAAGTCTCAAAGATAGGTTTTGTGCGTTCGTACAGTGGCACTAGGTTTAAAACAGTAATAATTACTGCAGATAAAGAAAGCATAGCACCTAAAAAAGTACTAAAGGCGGCATTAAAAGCAATAAAGTTCCCGGGAGATAAACGATGACCAACAAAGGCAACCATAACAACAAACAACACTGCCGAAGTCAAAATCGGAAAAGCAGTATTAAAAAGGGTTAAAAAAATCTCATTCATTCTTGCCCGGTAGGTAACTTGCCGCTGCTCTTTAAACAAATTAGACCATAAATAAAAAGCTCTGTTCTCGGCACCACCGGTGCGCAGCTTAGCGATTCCGCCAATCAATTGTAAAATCAACCCGGCTGTTTTTCCTTCAATATGCATCAATTTGCGCTGGTAACGTACCTGGTAATAGCCAAACCCTACCGTGACCAATAAGGCAAAAATTACCATCAGCAGGGCAAACAAAGCCAGTTGCACATCATAAATAAATAAAAGCATCAAGCTAAACACGGAAAATATACCACCTAAGATAGAACCCACAGTTGCACCGCAAAGCATCCGGCTGATAGCATTGATGCTGTTGGCCCGGTGGGCTAAATCTCCTGCTGTATAGTTACGAAAAAAAGGCACTGGCAAGTTCAACAAGCGGTCCCACACAGAGGCCTGGATAGTACTATTCAGCTTTGTTTCTACCCTCAACATAGCGATAGATTGTGTGATCTGAAACAGAAACATCGCCACAGCAGCACCAACAAGGATCAAGGTCATATAAAAAAGCTGGTCTCTTTGTGCTTCAGGAATAATACTGCCAAACAAAATTCCAATAGCCACAGGAGTAACAATTCCCAGCAAACCGCCTGCTATGCCCCAGTAAACAATCGCTAAAATATCTTTTTTGGCAACGGCAGCAAAGCCAAACTTGAGGATATCTTTTAACTTCAAAGCATGATTAGGGAAGGGCCGGTAAAAAGTATACGCAAAAGGTTCCAATGATTGAGCAACCTCAGAAGTCACAGGAATTCTTTCTTTTTTAACTGGGTCATGCAACTCGTATGCTTTGCTAGAAACAGGAATCAAGGCTACTGGTCTCTTGTCATCCCCCTTGTAGGCTAATAGCGGCCCGTTTTCATCTTGCCACCATTTTCCCTTTAAAAGCACCTCTCGCATACGTACATGTGAAGCACGAACAATATCGCCCAAGGGATCTTGTGTGGAAGTCTCTTTTGGGGAGAACGATGGAGCCACAAATTTAATATTCACTTCCGTTCCGACCAATCTGCAGCAAGCCAACAGCGAATCATCCTGAGTTTCCAAGAGTAGCTGCTGTTTCTTATCTTGTTTTACCTCTATAATATTTGCCAACTGTGTTAGTGCTTTCTGTATGAAGGTCTGATCGCTAACTTTCTTTAATTCTAAATGTTGCCGTTCTATATTTTCTTCCACGGCCTGCTGTTGCTCTAGGCAGTCCTGTACCAGTAGATGAAAATGCTCCAATCCTTGCCAATCAGCATCTTCTTCTAGGTAAGCTTGTGTATTCCTAGTTTCCAGTTCGGTCTCTGTGCTAAAAGTCAACCAAGCATGCTTGTTCAGTGGGAAGAAATAACCGCCTCTTACTCTATGCTCCTGCTGGCTGAGAAAAAGGCCTCCTGCCGCCGGTTGCTTTAGCCAAATTATGTCCTCCTGAGCACGAACAGATGCGCCCTTAGAAACAATTACTTTTTCCCCCGCTAAAAGATTTTCCGCATTTTTAGGTGGGACTTTCCCCTCTGTTCTTTCCCAAAGCACATCTAAAAGTACATCCACCCATTGTTCTATCAACAAAGAAATTTCCGCCTTTGACTGCGGTTTTTCTTTCATTATTTCTCGCAAACGACTTTTCTTAATTCGGAGAAATTTGCTGCCGGGAGCGGCAGAGACCATCCAAGTGATATCACGGTGATCCGCAGGAGAAGCAAAAATAACTTGCCCCACTGCAACAGTGAAAAGGAATTTACGCCTACCGGCAAGCTCTCCGGCTTGAACAAAGGCATAGTAAATATCTGCTTTTCCTTCTGCTAATATCAGGACCGACTCCTGGTCGGTTAATAAATAAGGTTGCGGTTTCTCAATAATTAGCGTAGTGCTCGCTGCTTCTAATTTTTGGAAAATATCTCTTTTCATAAAATCATCTCCTAAAGATCAGAGATTAACCCGGCATAGAGGCCACCGTCAATTTTTTTCAATTCTTCATGGGTGCCACGCTCGCTCACTTTTCCCTTAGATAACACAATAATCTCATCGCAATCACGAATAGTACTCAACCTGTGGGCTACGATAATAGTTGTACACCCTCGCCTCCTGATATCCTCACTCACTTCCAGTTCCGTTTTAGCATCTAGAGCACTGGTTGCTTCGTCCAAAATCAATATAGTAGGGTTAGTTACCAAGGCACGAGCGATTTCTATCCTCTGCAATTGACCGCCGCTAAAATTACGCCCTCCTTCGGCAAGTAAATGATTATAATCTCCTTGGCGCTCAAGAATAATATCATGTACGCAGGCATCTTTAGCTGCCTTAACAATCACATTTTCCTTCTTGGTATCGTCCCACAAGGTTAAATTATCACGTACTGTCCCTTCAAAAACCGAAATTTCTTGATCCACTACTGCTAGGGAATTATATAAAATAGCAGGAGGAATACTTCCTCTTGGTTTTTCGTCAAAGAGAATCTCGCCCGACCAAGGCGTGAATATGCCGGCAATCAATTTGGCCAGTGTCGATTTTCCGCTCCCAGAACCACCTACCAAAGCAACTCTTTCTCCCGGTTTTAGCGTTAAAGAAAATTTTTCTATCAGGGGAGGTTCTAACTTGCTATAGCCAAAATCAACATTTTTCAATTCGACATAGCCAGCTAATTTTGGTTTCAACTGCAGCACCGACCTATCAAAACTGTCCTCTTTTTTGTCTTCTAGTTCATCCTCTCTGTTTGCCTGGAATTGTTTGTCAACTGGATGTCTTAGAACGTCATCCAGACGATTTAAATCTCCTTCCAGCTCCTGCAGCTTGCTTCCCATATTTACCAACTCATTAACTGGTGCAATAAAACCGCTCATCAAAAATTGAAAGGCCACCAGCATACCGATAGTAAGATTGCCATCAAGAACGGCTAAGCCTCCCACAGCAATAATAACAGCCATATTCAGAGCTGTTAAAAACCCGGGTACGGAAAGAAGATAGATGGAAGAAGTCTCAAATTGCTGTTCTGAATTCATTACTTTCGCCTGTGTTCCTGACCATACGGAAAAAAAGTCTGATTCGATACCGCCGGCTTTTAACGTCTCCATAATCTGCAGTCCAGCCATCGATATGCCATATAATTTTCCCCGTTCCTGTAACAATTTTTGGTTCTGATCGACTCGCTTTTGCGAGATCAAGCGCAAATAGATGACGTTTAGCATCGCACTAGCAACCCCAACCAGGGTCAATAGCACATTATATTGCAACATTAATACAAAGTAGAAGATCATCATAACCAGGTTCAAAAGAGTCACGACCAAATCACGCGAGACAACTTTAGCCACAGTATCATTAATCATTACTCGGGAACCTATCTCTCCTCCAAAGCGCTGCATGTAAAACTCAACCGGCAATCTTAATATATGCCAAAAAAATCTACTAGAAGTGGTTAAGGTAAGTTTTGTTTCCAAAAGTAAAAGATAGTACTGTTGCAGCCAAGTCAAGCCTATACGGATTAAAGCAGTAGCCAGCAAACCAAAAACTAACGGCATCAACCAGTGCTCCATTTTCCCCAGCAAAATATCGTCTATAAACACCTGTGTAAACACAGGTATGGCTAAACCGGGGATTGCCAGAACAAGACCAGCCAATACAGCAAAAAGCAATGCCCTCTCTGAACCCACCAAGCGACTCCTTAAAGCCGCCAGCATACTAGGCTTTTCTCCACTGGGAACAAAGCTTTCTCCTTTTTTAAAAGTAATTACTACACCGGTGAAAGATTGGTCAAATTCTTCCTCCGATACTATACGGGGACCTGATGCCGGATCATTTAAATAAACCCTGTCTTTTTTAAAACCTTCTACTACTAGGAAATGGTTAAAATTCCAGTGAATAACCATAGGAAGAGGCATCTCTTTTAGCTGTTCTGGCTCTTTCCGATAACCTTGGACTTCTAAACCATATTTCCTGCCTATCTTTACTATATTGCTGGCTTTGCTGCCGTCACGTGACACACCACAATCTACTCGCAGTGTTTCCAGTGGTATAATTTTACCGAAGTACTGTAGAACAATAGCCAAGGCAGCTGCTCCACATTCAACTGCTTCCATCTGCAGCACCACAGGTGTTTTAACACGTTTATGTTTGATTGGCATTTAACTGCTCAACTCCATCAATTCATTTAAAAGCCAGGAATAACTAAGCTTATTGGTCGCTGCCTCTGCACAACCACAAATCCCGCAGACAAAGTACCGCTACTTAAAAGCATAGCAGGCCCTTGCGTGGCCGACCAGCGGTAGCCGCTTATAGTGTCCAGATCAGTAATTAAATCTACTTTGACCTCCGTGAGGGCACCTGCTCTTAAAAACTGTTGTACCAAAACTTCATTCTCAAAAACACTCATCATTCTTTGGAAAGTAGCCGGATGTTCAGAAACCGCAACCACCCGACCCAACATGAAGCCATATTCTTCTTTTTTAATGCCTCCCGGTGAAATTTGGACATCCATGCCCGGCAGTATTCTTTGTCCTTCCTGTGCCGCAACAAAAAGAAAACAAACCAGTTCTCGAACACCGTCTCCCACCAATTCTACTTTAACTAGGGGCTCATCACGAGTAATAAAATCTCCTCTTTTTACAAGGACTTCTACTACACGAGCATTAAAGGGGCTACTTACACGAGAGGTCAGATCATGCCTTTCCCTTAACCTGATGATGCTTTCTTCTAATTTATTGATGTTAGCAGAAATATCTGGTTGATCGCTGTTTTCCTTTAGTTGCCGTTTGAGCCGCTCAAGCTGTCCCTGTGCGGCAATAATTTCATCTATAAGTGAGGGTTGAGCTATTCTGGCTATAGTCTGTCCCGTATGAATAATGTCACCTTCTACTACTCTTATATCATTTAAATGTCCCGGAAAACGAGGCACGATGTTATGCACCCCTCCCCCGGTAAGCAAAATACCCTGACCGGCTACCTTGGTAGGAATTTCTCCTCCAAAAGCCCATAAAATGGCTGCCAAAACAATAATACTAATTCCCAGCAAGGCTAGCCAGCCTTTGGCTCTGGTTACAGTCATCAAAGAATCAAGTTGTTCCGGCGAAGATAATCTTTCCAAAGATACTTTACGATACACCTTGTAGTTCATAAAACAAAACCCTCCCCCCAACCAAGCTTTTAAAAGCTCTCCCGCATTCTTCTTTTTTGTTCCTTCCACGTTACGATAACTATAGTGCTGTCTTGCATAAATTTGCC
The DNA here is from genome assembly GCA_964562355.1 of uncultured Syntrophomonadaceae bacterium. Classification (GTDB taxonomy): domain Bacteria; phylum Bacillota; class Dethiobacteria; order PWVN01; family PWVN01; genus CAZLTH01. The sequence goes on from CAZLTH010000010.1 coordinate 11,353, forward strand.
TGTTTCAGAAACAATTTACGAACACGGGAGAGTAAACAGATTTTCTAATCAAAATTTTTATTGCCAAGTCCACCAGCTACGGTGTCTAGGTCAGCATCAGAAAGTTTTCCCTCACCGACGAAATCTGGCAGTACGTGGGTCTCCTGCACATCCTTTGCGTTCTCAACAAAGCTAATCTTGTAACCAGAGTCAACCTCTCGGCCGGTAGCTTCCTTGATCGCTGCAGGGGCATTATCCAAGCATAGGTTGCGAAATTCCATGTCTGTCGTTGCGCGCTCCTCAATCTTATCCATCGCCTCTTCTATTTGTTCTTCCGTCCATCTCATCTTTTTCATCTCCTTTCAAACTGAAGTCCTATTTGTTACCTCCGATAACTATAGTACAGTATTAAACCAACTTTAGAAAGTTTTCCCTTAAAAATTACCAGTCGTGCTTGCTGCTACCTCCACCAGCTACGGTGTCTAGATCAGCATTAGAAAGTTTTCCCTCACCGACGAAATCTGGTAGTACGTGGGTCTCCTGCACATCCTTTGCATTTTCAACAAAGCTAATCTTGTAACCAGAGTCAACCTCTCGGCCGGTAGCTTCCTTGATCGCTGCAGGGGCATTATCCAAGCATAGGTTGCGAAATTCCATGTCTGTCGTTGCGCGCTCCTCAATCTTGTCCATCGCCTCTTCTATTTGTTCTTCCGTCCATCTCATCTTTTTCACCTCCTTTCAAGTTAAAATTCTACCTGTTACCTCTACGAACTGCTTCACCACCTTTAAAATTAAAATCCTTGGCAAATTTTCTTAAAAGTTAATATACCAAAGAAGCTAACTAACTTGCCTTCTTCTATATAATATTTTCTTTTTATTCTTTTCTTTTTCTACTTCTTTTGTGAAGCACAAATACTCCAGAAAATGAAAGATTTCTCCCATACCAAAATAATAATCTGCTAACGCTCCTCTTGATAGAAAGTGACTGTATACTTCAAAAACTGTTTTAGGCGTACCCAGATAATCTTTAATCATCGCTAGCTGGTTTTTGCGGTATTTTTCAATCAGTTTGATACGAATATTTACCCGGGAAAATGCTTTCCCATGGGCCGGAATTATGTAATCTATTTCCATAGCTTGCAATTGCTGCAGTGTTTTAAAATATAACGCCAGCGAATTGTTAGCATCTGCCAGGTGATAAGGAGGTACCAGCACATCTCCACTCAGCAAAACTTTAGCCTTCAGATGATAAAAACAAAGCTGTTTAGCAGCATGCCCGGGAAACTGTAAAATCTGGTAGGTTTCATTCCCTAAACAGATACTGCTTTTCCCTGCCATACTTTCACTGTCATCAATGGCAGACTTCCACTGGCAGAACTGCTGCCACTTTTCCGCCGCCAGTTGCTGTTTTAAAGGTTCCGGGATACCAAAGTACTGGTAAGGAGAATCGCTTGAAAACTGCTTGCTTAGCCAAATCTTAAAGGAAGCTTCTTGCTCTTTTTCTGCCATTTTTACCGGAACTCCAGTCTTTTTTTGCAAGGCTCCTGCTGCTCCTAAGTGATCAATATGATTATGCGTAACAATAATTTGAGATATATCACGGGGAGATATATTGTATTTCTGAAATACTGCTAGCCAGATTTTCATAGTACGAGAAGTATAGATGCCTGTATCTATAATCGTCCAGCCATTGCGGCCCTTGAACAAAAAACAATTAATATGATCAACCCATAGTGGAAGAGGAATAGATACTTTGATCAAACCCAACTGTTTTTGTATCGCCAAGGCTGCTTGATTGGTATTTATCGCCATGCTATAAATAAACTCCTCAAGTCAAGTATAAAATCACTTCTCCCCTAGCCACTTTTTTCTTTTCTCCCCAAAAAGTAACCAGTGCCTTTGTAGTTACGTAGTTTCCTGTCTCTTCCTTTAACTCTACACGAATTGATAGGCAGTCCCCGGGTTTTACCTGGTGATAAAAAGTAAAATCTTTAATCCGCACTAGGTACCCTGCCGTTAATTTAGAATCCGGACGTGCGGTCATCAGCAAAGCACTGGCCTGGGTAGCCATCTCAACTACTAAAACTCCCGGAACAACCGGGTTGCCTGGAAAGTGTCCCGCAAAATAAGGTTCGTTGTAACCAACCTGCTTAGAGCACACCAATATATCATCATAAAACTCGTGCACTCGGTCAACAAACAAAAAGGGGGGCGCTGTCTTTAACAACTCATGGGGCGCTTTCTGAAAAACAATATTGTTTTTATTATCAGGTTCAGCTTTCTCTGCTGGTTTAATCATCAACTTCGCTCCTTTTCATGAATATAATTATATTTGCGTATCCGTGCAAGCAGCAATATGAAGATTCTGACCAGTCCAATGTTTTACCGCTGGCTCTAGCAACATATCCAAAGCTGGGATCATTTCTTTCCAGGTGAGTAGGGGTGGTTTTAGGGCAAACATCTCCAGTTTTTTGCGTTTCTCTTTTTTTTCTGCTCGCTCAAAACCCGGATCATAATAGCCAAAAGTAATCGCATTAACATTGACACGAAAAGGGGTCAGCTCTTTAGCCATACTCTTCATCAAGGCAACTTTACCGTGATTCAAAACAGGTGAACTGGAATACCCCGCATAGAATAAAGCATCATTAACTAAAATGAAAATAATGTCTCCTGCTTTTTGCCTGATCATAAAACGAACCGCCTCTCGATTCAGCAGAAAAAGTTGTTGAAACTGCTGTACAGTCTTGCTAGCAAAAATAGCTGGTTCCTGCTTAAGCAGCGAAGCCTCATTCAGATCTTCATACCCATGCATTAAAACATCTAAACCGTTCATCTTTTGAATTGCTTGCTCAAATATCTCCACCACATTTTGCTCGGGAAAGCCCTCTCTGACTAGAAAAAAACAACGTCTTTTTTGCTCCGCTGGTAATTGTTGCCGCCAAGCTTCTGCTTCGTGCTGCCTGTCAAAAAAAAGCATTAACCGGTGTCCGGCAGATAAAAGGTAACTGGCAATTTGCCTGTTATATTTATGGTCAGCATACGTAAGCAATATAGATTTTCCCACTATACCTCACCTCTTCTAAACGTATAGTTGTCTTTAACTTTACCTATAACCACAGCCACGTTACTGCGGTTATAAGATGAACTGACCACAACTCCCTGCTCCCAATCATCCCTTAATAAAAGTAAATCGACTGCCATATAAAGATGATACAGAGAGCTTGCAGAAAATGTATAACCAAATAAATGATTCACCGATTGAACAGGAATAGCTTTGTTTGCAAACACAGCAGCTAGGGTCTGCTGTTCCACCTTGCTTTGTTCGTTAAACCCGGCATCATTGTAATAAACAAAATCAACTTCACCAGCAGTAGTTTGAGCTCTTTGAAGAGCCATTTCAATAGCTTTTTTGTACCGTTCACCATGATCATCTATTCTTGTGCCGCTAAAAGAAAAGCCAAACCCCTTAAGTTCTGCATAAAATCGCTGTTTTTCTTCCTTCGCCTCCTCAAGGTCTGCTAAAACCATAAAACAACTACCTTCCGTGAGAGGAAATCTGCTTTTATCCAGTCCCAAAACAGAATTCAATTCTTGCATCAACCTTGAAGACTCCTCACCGGCTCCGACCAGACAATAGGGCTGATAATTATTCCTAATTGCCTCGTATCCCCAAAAAAGAGTCATCAAGCCTTCGTTTCCCCCGGTAGACATAGTGCTTCCATACCCTTTTATTCCCAATTTAGTAGCTACCTTGCCCGGGGTAGAATTATGTACCGTGTCAGGAAAATAAAGAGCACTGGCAAAAAGAGGACCTTTCTCAAAAACAGCAGCTAGATACTTAGTAAAACTTTGTAAAGAACCATAAGCAGTCCCATAAATCAGGGCGATCTCTGTAGCATTTTCTTCCGTTACCGTTAGGCCAGCATCTGCTAATGCCAAGTGGACAGAAGCAAGAGTATACTGGGTTAAGATATTCATACGACGTGAGTAAAAAGTCTTAATATATTGTTTTACTTGCTTGCGAGCAGATTCCTCCGATAACGGTTGCTTGACAGTTAAAAGTTTCTGGATACTGCCCCGAAGGCAGCCATACTGGTTAGCCATGCCTAGACCCATCACTCCTACTCGCCTAGCAGGGTCACCAAGACGATATAGCTTTCCCTCACCGTTGGCAAAATCTTTATTCTCCTTGCTTGGCAGCCAGTTTAAAGAAACAACGGCAGAATTATGCCCACCAAAACCTGCATTACTGCACAAAAAAAATCTTGTGGTAGCCTTTACTGTCTCCTCCTTTATCAAGTTGACACCTCTGCATCCTGCCCGAAGTTCTGCTACATGCAATGTCGCTGGCAATCTCTCGTTTTGCAAAGCAATAAGTGTAGCCACATATTCTATTATCGCTGCTGCTCCCAAAGTATGACCAAAATAAGGTTTGCTAGAGCTCATAGATACCTGTGAAAAGTGTTGACTCCCTAAAGATTTACGCAACCCTTTCAGCTCTGCGCTATCATTAGCTTCTGTCCCCGTACCATGCACATTAACATATTCAATTTGCTCCGGAGTAATGCCGCTGTTTTTAAGTGCAAAGGAAACCGCCTGTGCTATACCGTCACCTTCTGGATGCGGTGTCGTAGCATGATAAGCATCCTGGCTTAACCCATAACCACAAAGCTCCGCATAAATAAAAGCTCCTCGCTGCAATGCTCTACCTAAAGGCTCCACCAGCACAAAGGCAGAACCTTCGCCCAGGTTCAAACCATAAGGAGAACCAAAAGGCGCACACGGTTGAGGACTTAATGCTCGCAAAATATTGAACCCGGCAAACACTGATTCTGCCAGGCTATCCGAGCCGCCTGCCAGCACTGCCTCGACATAACCTCCGGCAACTAATTCGTAAGCAAAACCTAAGGCATTCCCACTGGCAGCACAGGCCGTAGAATTTGTCATAACAGGTCCCGCAATTTTTAAATACTCCGCTAAGTAATCAGCTTGTTGAAACAGTGGGAAAGTAGTAGAGGCTTCTTTATCAATGTTGACCATTTTTTTGGGCTTTTCAAAAGAGTCCAATCCTCCATTGCATGTCCCCAAGCTAATCCCTATTTTATCTGCATTGGTTCTATCCAGCACAAAACCACTATCTTCCAAGGCTTGTTGCGCCGCTATAGCAGCATATTGCACACATAAGTTGTATTTCTCAAGTTCCGGGGAAGCGTAGTGTCCCTCAATCTCTGCCCCCAGTTGACTACTGAGCAAAGCACAGGAAAACCTGCTGACTTTTTTGATGCCGCTCTTTTTCCCAAGCATATTCAGCCAAACTTGGCGTTTATTACTCCCTAGGGAGCAAAATATCCCTACCCCGGTCACAACTACTCTTTCACGCCTACTCATTTTAGATGCCTCCAGATTATAATAGTTCTGTTTTGAAATTAAACCTGCACCGGGCTTAAAATTTTAGTAGCAGCTAAACTCAAGGTGGCTGCAGCCCAAGATAACCCCACCCCAAAACCACAGGCAAGAACTTTATCTAGCTGGTTATTTTTTCTAAGTTTTTCATGTTCTAGTGATAACATGACAGGAATAGAAGCCGGACCTGTGTTCCCCACATTAGCAACAGCGATAGGAAGTAACTCTTTGGCAATATTCATTCTCTCAGCCAAGTATTCCAGCAAAAATCGACTGGCTTGATGAAAAGCATATAGGCTTACTTCTGTTTTTTGCCATCCTCTCATTTCCAGCAGTTCCTCAACTAAAACAGGAACTTCTCGTAAAGCAAAGTTCATGATCTCCAATCCATCCATAAATAGACATTCTTCATTGCTAATATGACCGTCTTCACGCTTATAATCAAGCTGTGTTTCCGAAGACCTAGGTTGGCGAAAGCCTCCTGCTGGAACAATAAGATATTTGGCCCCTGAACCATCTGTCTTCAAGTTAAAGTAGAGAGAATCATCTCCTCTTTCCAGCAGTGTCGCACTACCCCCATCCCCAAAAACTAGCCGCACAGAGCGATCTTTTTCGTGTAACAGGCGAGTAATCACATCCCCCACACAAAGCAACACACTCTTGCAACCACCGGAAACAATTAACATAGCCGCTTGATAAAGACCATATATATACCCTGAACAACCATAAGAAATATCAAAAGCGACAGCAGTTGAGGGAATTCCCAACCGATTCTGCAAAACAGCACTGGTAGCTGGTAAAATATAATCCGGCGTTTGAGAAACAAAGACAATACCGTCTACAACAGAGCTTGAAATATTCATCTCATGAAATAATTGTTCCGCCGCAGCCAAACACAAATCAGAAGTACATTGTTGTGCCTCCGCTACCTTAACCTTCTCAATCCCAGTATAAGCCATAATGCGCCTGATCTTTTTTTCTCCAAACAAAGGAGCTAGGGAGATCAATTCCAGTGACTTTTTGGGTAAAGCAGTGCTTATACTGCGCACAAAAACCCCGGGGAAACTTGTTTTCACTTGCCTCCAGCTCCTATCTCATCATACCACCATCTATTTTTACAACAGTATTAATACAATAGTCAGAGAGGTTGCTACTTAAAAAAAACACGGCATTTGCAATCTCCTCCGGCTTCCCTACTCGCTTAAGATTAGTAAATTCAAGCATACTTTCTCGCTTATGTTCCGGCACTGCCTGAATCATTTCTGTCTCCACAAGCCCGGGAGCAAGAGCATTAAAATAGATACCTTGCCCAGCATATTCTCGGGATAGCAACTTTGTCAACCCGATTATGGCTCCTTTAGAGGTACTGTAATTGGTCTGAGCTTCTCTCCCCCAGATCCCAGATACAGAAACTATATTAACTACCTTGCCTGCTCCCTGTTTCAACATATAGGGCAATACCTCTGTTGAACAAATAAAAGTACCCAAGTAATTCGTACAAAAAACGTCTTCCCAGTCTCCAGCAGGCATTTGTGCTATAAAACTATCCCGTACGATGCTAGCATTGTTCACCAAAATATCAATGCTGCCATACTGGTTATAGATTTCTTTCATAACTGTAGCAACAAACGAGGTCTCACTAACAGAGCCTTGGTAAAAACTTACTCTGTAGCCCTGACCAGTGAGTTCTGATTCTAACTCTTGGGCTGCCCGGGTCTGTCGTTGATAAATGCCAACAACTGCAGCTCCTTCCGTACATAATTTCTTTACAATGGCCTTGCCAATACCACGCGTAGCACCGGTCACAAGCGCAACCTTGTTTTTTAACAGCACGAAAGCACTCCTTTCTCTATCTAGGGGAAGAGGCAAAACGAACCTCAGAAGTAACCTGCTCAGATTTGCCAGTAATGGCAATGGTAACTGCACAAGTCAAGTAGATATTAACAACTGTTAATACTGGCTCAATAACAGCAAATGAAGCCAGAAATAAAATAATAGCAGCTCCTACTGGCAATCCCATGGGAGTAAGAATAATTGCAATCATAGAGAGAGCAATCACGGACGGTGACCCGGCTCCTGCTAAGGCAGCCAGAAAAACGCTAAGGAAGATAAACGGCAGTTGACTGATCCCCAGCGACACAGCGTATAACTGCGCCATAAAAATCGTCCCGATGGTAAAAATAAGCACCATGCTATAACGGCAGAGCACAATACTTAAGGGCACAACCAAGTTAATAGCATTTTGCGGTAGATGGAAATTTTGCCGCAGATTTTCAAGCACAAAAGGCATGGTCGCAAAACTGTTACGAGTACCAAGAGCAATGATAATGGGTTCTTTAAGCTCTCGCAAGGAATGCAGAAAGGATTTTTTGCTGACAAAACTAATCAACAAGGTAGCAAAAAATAACAGTATGAAAGCAGCAACGTGGATAAGCATTATAAATCTGGCTAAAGCTAGAAAAATATCCAACCCTGTCCTGGCAACTTGACCAGCAAGCATGAACAATAGTCCTAGTGGAAGAAAGTACATGGCTAATGAAATAGCCTTTTCGAA
>CAZLTH010000011.1:0-18881 GCA_964562355.1 uncultured Syntrophomonadaceae bacterium
TAACTGATATAAGTATAGCTCTATTCTGATTTTAGAGCAATAGTAACTCTTAACTTTATACAATAGGAATTTTCTTTTTAAAAAAATATTAGACGCTGATTTGCGCTGATTACTATGATTAAAATCATCATCTAAAAAATTAGCGCAAATCATAAAAATCATATAAACCTGTGGTGAGTAAAGCCGAATCCATCAGCGTCTATTAACTTGTTATTTTACCACTCCTTTTCGCATAAAGATGGAATTACCCGGGTTATCAGGTTCAGGGGTTTACGGTTTTTTATCTTGTTTCTAAATCGTTTAATTATCATTGCCTCTAACCTTGAACCTTGAACCCTGAACCTCGGAACCTTTAACCTTTCTGAAAGGAGTGCATAGAAAATGGATGGAAGCTGGGCTCTTTTAAGTGGGAAACAAGTTTTAAACTATTTTCAAGTTAATTCCCAGGAGGGATTAAGGGGGAAAGAGGCAAAAAGGAGGTTGCTAAAAAATGGGTCAAACTCTTTAAAGGAGAAGAAAAAGTTATCTCTGATAGGAATGTTTTTAAACCAGTTCAAGGAATTTATGGTTTTGATTTTGTTGGTTGCAACTCTTCTTTCAGGCCTTCTAGGAGAATATGTTGATGCTCTAGCTATTATTATCATCATTCTTGTCAATGCTTTTCTGGGGTTTTTACAGGAGTTTAAGGCAGAAAAGTCGCTGGCTGCTTTAAAAAAACTGATTACCCCACGGGTGCGCTTGATAAGAGATATGAAAACTATTATTTTGCCGGCAGAGGAAGTTGTAGTCGGAGATATTGTCTTGCTGGATGCTGGTGATAGAGTTCCCGCTGATATAAGGATATTACAAACTGATAATATGAATATAGATGAGTCTGCTTTAACGGGAGAGTCTGTGTCTATAATTAAAGTAAAAGAAGTTTTATCAAAAAATAGCGGTAATTTAGGAGATTGTGTAAATATGGCTTTCATGGGTACCCTAGTAATCAGTGGTAAAGGAAGAGGAGTAGTAGTAGCTACAGGTATGGATACAGAAATGGGCAAAATCGCACATCTGTTACAGGAAGTGAAACAGGAAGATACGCCATTACAGAAGAGACTAAAGCAATTGGGTAAATTCCTAGTATTGGGATGTTTAGTTATTTGTTTTTTAGTAGCCTTTCTGGGCATTTACCGAGGTGAGTCTTTTTATATGATGCTTATGGCCGGGGTAAGTTTGGCTGTTGCTGCTATTCCGGAAGGACTCCCCGCTATAGTTACGATAGCATTGGCTATAGGGGGGCAAAGGATGATTCGTAGAAAGGCTATAGTACGCAGACTTCCTGCTGTAGAAACATTGGGATGTGCTACTGTTATTTGCTCGGACAAAACAGGCACATTGACACAGAACAAGATGACAGTTCAGGAAATTTTGACAGGTGAGCAGCTGTTTACTTTATCGGGAGAAAGCAAACAGATTTGGGGTCATTTCTATTGTGAGGGTAAAAAAATTAACCCACAAGACTTTTTTGGCTTGAAAAAAACTTTGCAAGCAGCGGCTCTTTGTAACAATGCTGTTTTACAAAAGAAAGGTATAACTATAAAACCTGCTTGGCGAAGCAGTAAAGGAAGGCAGTTTTCTTTTGAAACGATAGGTGATCCTACTGAAGGGGCTTTGCTGATTGCTGCTATCAAGGGAGGAATCTGGCGAGAAGAAGCTACTGCTAAGATGAAAAAAATTAAAGAATACCCTTTTAATTCAGTGCGTAAACGTATGGGAACAGTTTATAAAGATGCTGCAGGCAAACAGCAAATATATTATAAAGGTGCAACGGATGTGATTATAGAGCAATGTACATCTTTTTTAAGTGGCAAAAGAATTCACCCTTTGAACGCAGAAAAAAGGCGAGAAATTATCAAGAAAGAAGAGCTTATGGCTTCCCGGGCACTAAGAAATATTGCTGTGGCCTGGAAGGAGCTACTTGGGAACAGTGCTCTAGTTAAGGAGCCAGACGTGGGGCTGGTATTCCTAGGCGTGTTGGGGATGCAGGATCTACCCCGGCCCGAGGCTCTAGAAGGTGTTATAAAGAGCCGCCAAGCAGGGATAAAAACTGTTATGATTACAGGCGACCATAAAGCCACGGCCTTATCTATAGCCAAAAAACTCAAACTTTTTCCCCGGGGAGGAGAAGTGCTTACAGGTAGAGAAATAGATTCATTAAGTGAAAACGAGCTTATTTCATTGGTGGATAAAGTTTATGTCTATGCTCGGGTTACACCAGAACATAAATTACGTATTGTTAGAGCTTTTAAGGCAAAGGGTCACGTAGTTGCGATGACAGGAGATGGCGTAAATGACGCCCCAGCAGTAAAAGAGGCGGATATTGGGATTGCTATGGGGGAAATAGGTACAGATGTTACTAGGGAAGCAGCAGACTTAATTCTAGGAGACGATAATTATAATACTATCGTAGCTGCCGTAGAGGAAGGCAGGAATATTTATGATAATATAAAGAAGTTTATTCGGTTTTTACTTTCTTGCAATGTGGGTGAAATTATGACCATGCTTTTGGCCATGTTAGCAGGATTGCCTTTGCCACTAAGACCGATTCAAATTTTGTTTATTAATTTGGCTACTGATGGTTTGCCAGCCATGGCCCTAGGGGTAGATCCTGCTGACAGAAATATTATGCAGCGTCCACCTCATTCCCCACAAGAAAGTATTTTTTCACGTGGATTATGGCAAAAAATACTTTTACAGGGTATTAATATCGGTATCTTTACACTGATAGCCTTTGCCGTTGTTTATTTTCAGGGGAAAGATTTAATCTTAGCCCAGACTGTTGCTTTTGCTACGCTTATATTGACGCAACTAATTCATGTTATTGATTGTCGGAAGACAGAGGAAAATGACCCTAATTTTTTTAGTAATCCCTATCTTCTAGCTGCGATATTATCTTCTGCGTGGCTTCTTTATATTGTAATTTATCATCCCTTGCTACAGGAGATATTTCGGACAGTTCCTCTTGATGTCGAAAAAAGTCTTTTAGTACTAGGTTTTGCGGCAGCTCCAACCGTGGTAAGTAGGATTTTATACTGGTATAGATCATAAACTAACATTTGTCGATAAGCGTAGTAACGATAATTAGCTGATGCAATACGGTTTGCGGTTTACAGTTTACAGTTTACAGGGGCTATGGGGTTATGGTTTTCCGATTTGCTATACAACAATTAACTAGTAACTGGTAAAATACAAGTTAGTCAGCAAATCAGTAGGGGCAATCCCTTGTGGTTGCCCGAGTGAGTGAGGAGGAAAATTTATGATTAAAAGTATGACTGGTTATGGAAGAGGAAAACAGGTGGGATCGGGATACGAACTTTCTGTAGAGATAAAAACGGTAAACCATCGTTATTGTGATATTGCCATTCGTGCTCCTAGGGAGATTATGTTTTTAGAGGATAAAATTAAAAAGAATATAAGGCAATATGTAGCCCGGGGCAGAGTGGAGGTGTTTATAAATATAGCAAAAAAAGAAGGAAACCGTTTCCAAGTAAAACTGGATAGAAATCTTGCTGCTGCTTATTTGCAGGCTGTTAAAGAACTGGAAGAGTTGGAGTTTAAGCAAGACATTGGCTGTTCTTTTCCGCCTCTGTTGGCTCGCTTTCCGGATATTATCTCCATTGATAAGGAAGAAGAAGACTTGGCTGCTATCTGGCAGGATTTATCAGCGGCTCTGCAAGAGGCTTTGGAGAATCTTGTTAAGAGTCGAGAGTATGAAGGTCGTGAGCTGGCTGTAAGTATACAGGAGTGTTTGTTTAAAGCTGATACTCTTGTGCAGGAGGTTGAGGAGAGGACTTCTTTTGTTGTCGAAGAATACCGAAAACGACTGCACGAGCGAGTAACAGATTTTTTGAAAGATCAAGAAATCGAAGAGAGTCGCTTAATGATGGAAGTGGTAATCTTTGCAGAAAAAAGTAATATTACAGAAGAGTTAGTGCGATTCAAGAGCCACAACAAAGCTTTTTTAATGACGTTGCAGGAAAAGGAGCCGGTAGGTCGCAAGATGGACTTCACCGTGCAGGAGATTTACAGGGAAATCAATACGATAGCTTCCAAGGCTAATGACTACGAAATTTCCAGTAGAGTGGTAGAGATAAAAAGCGAAATTGAGAAAATAAGAGAGCAGTTACAAAATATAGAGTAATATAGAGTAATATAGAGTAAAAATAAAAATGGCTCTTGCATTTTTTACGAGGATTACGTTATACTAGAAAAGGAATGGAGCTATTCTCCAGTATAAAAAGGGAGGACTTTAAATGTCGGTAAAATTAATTAATATTGGATTTGGTAATATTGTAGCCGCTAATCGTATTATAGCTGTTGTAAGTCCTGAATCTGCCCCGATCAAAAGGATTATTACTGAAGCACGAGACAGAGGAATGTTGATTGATGCTACTTATGGAAGAAGAACTAGGGCTGTAATTGTTGCTGACAGTGAGCATATTGTTTTATCTGCAGTACAGCCGGAGACAGTAAAGCATCGTCTTTATTCCAAAGAAAATGCTTCTTCTGCTAAAGAGATGGACGGTGAATAAAGAATGGAAGAGGGCCTCCTAGTAGTAATTTCGGGGCCATCGGGAGTTGGAAAAGGTACTGTCTGCAATGCTTTGCTAAAGACAAGCCCGGAATTAAACCTTTCTGTTTCCATGACTACTCGTTCTCCCCGGGGAGGAGAAAAAGAGGGAGTAAACTACTTTTTTACTTCTAAAGATAATTTCCAACAATTGATAGAAGAAGGAGCTTTTTTGGAGTGGGCAGAAGTTTATAGCGATTTCTATGGTACCCCAGAAAAGTTTATTACAGAGAAGAAGCATCAGGGACAAGATGTTTTGCTGGAAATAGATACGCAAGGTGCCCGGCAAGTTAAAAAAAACTTCCCGGCAGGGATCTTTATTTTTTTACTGCCGCCTTCTTTACAGGAACTAAAATCTAGAATTATTAAAAGAGGAACAGAGAAAGAAGAAGTTGTCAAAAAAAGACTAGATCTTGCTTTAGAAGAACTCAATTCTCTGGACGTTTATAATTTTGTTATCTTAAATGACGATGTCAAAAGAGCTGTTGCGGATATCAAGTCTATTTTAAGGGCAGAAAAAAGAAAAACGTCCAGAAATAAAAAACTTATATCTTCGATAATAGGAGGGGGACAGAAATACCCCTTCCGCCTTTAAAGGAGGTTGTCTGGTGATTTATCCTTCTATTACAGAACTGATGAAACATGTTGATAGTAAATATACCTTGGTTATTGTTGCTTCTCGCAGGGCGAGACAGATAAAAAATGAGCTTATGGAAAACAAAAAAACAGATAATAAGTCTTATAGTGAAGTTACCATGGCTATGGAAGAAATATCCAGAGGAGAAACAGTTTATGAGCGCAGGTAAAAACTTTGGACAGTGAGGTGTAAGTGTGGTGAAAGGCGAAAATATTCTCCTAGGTATTTCGGGAGGTATTGCTGCCTATAAAGCGGCAGAACTCTGCCGCTTATTTATTAGAGAAAATGCTGCTGTACAGGTTGTTATGACCGCAAATGCGTGTAAATTTATTGCTCCTCTGACTTTGCAAACCTTGAGCAATAATCCTGTCTATACCAGTATTTTTTCTGAGGCAGGGGCTTTCAATATCAAGCATATTAACTTGACAAACTGGGCGACTGTGTTGGTGGTGACCCCGGCTACAGCCAATATTATTGCTAAAATGGCTTATGGGTTGGCTGATGACCTTCTCTCCACTACCTTTCTGGCTAGGGGAGATATTCCTACTTTTTTGGCCCCTGCTATGAATCTTGCTATGTATAATGACTCGGTGTTACAGCAAAATCTGTCACTTTTAAAAGATAGAGGCGTGATTATAGTGGAGCCGGATACTGGGGAACTGGCCTGTGGGGTTGTTGGCAAGGGCAGGATGGCGGAACCATCTGCTATTTTGGAATTGGTACGATTCTCCCTAAAACAGCAAAAAGATTTAAAGGGACTTAAAGTAATGGTTACGGCAGGACCCACACAAGAACCACTTGATCCTGTCCGCTATTTCAGCAACTATTCCAGTGGTAAGATGGGTTATGCTCTGGCTAGGGCTGCCAAAGCAAGAGGGGGAGAAGTCATTTTGGTAAGCGGTCCCACCTCTCTTACTCCTCCGGCTGGGGCTAATTTTAAAGAAGTAAAAACTGCCCGGGAAATGTATAGAGTGGTAACTTCGCTATCTGCTGAAATGGACATTATTATCAAAGCTGCTGCTGTAGCCGATTATCGACCATTGAGAACAGAGATCCATAAAATTAAAAAAAGTGCCTTTATGGAAATAAAATTGGAGAAAAATCCAGATATCCTTAAAACTTTGGGCGAAAAGAAAAGAAAAGGTCAAACACTGGTAGGATTTGCGGCGGAAACTCAGGACTTGCTCGACAATGCCGCTAAAAAATTATACGAGAAAAATCTTGATCTTATAGTAGTCAATGATGTAAGTCAGCCCGGAGCAGGTTTTGCTGTTGATACCAATGCTGTGAAACTTCTTCTGCCCGGAGGATTTGTGGAGGATATTCCCTTAGCACCCAAAGATGAAGTTGCTCATAAAATACTAGATAAAATCACGGAGATAAGAAGAGAAAGAAGATAAATCTTTATGACCAAGTACATAGAAGTGCAAGTATCTGTAACAGCAGCAGCTGTGGACAGACCCTTTCACTATGCCATACCGCCTTACCAGGAAAAGTTTATTCAGCCGGGTATGCGCATACAGGTCCCCTTCGGACACCGCCAAATAGAGGCTTTTGTGCTGGCGTTTGTAGATAAGCCGGAGGTAGCTGTTGTTAAAGAAATAATAAAACCATTAGATGTCATTACCTATCTGACTGCAGAACTGCTTGATCTTTCTCGCTGGATAGGGGATTATTATTTGTGCAGTCGGGCGGCTGTCTTGCAAGCTATGTTGCCTTTCCCTGTGGGAATCCGGCAAAAAAAGGTAAAGTTTGTCCAGCTGTCCTTGAATCCAAAACAGCTGGATGAGAGCTTAATATTGCTAGAGAGTAGAGCCCCTCGTCAGGTACGTGTTCTGAATCATTTAAAAAAGAATTCGTTTCAGACTCTCTCTCGCTTGCTAAAGGAGACCTCTGCCGATTATGCAGTTATCAGGGCGATGCAGAAAAAAGGTTATCTGCATCTAGTAGAAGGAATAATACAAAGAGATCCCTTGAAAGCACTCTCTCAGTCACTTAAACAGGATTTGGTTTTAACTACAGAACAGTCCCGATCTTTGGAAGAGCTTTACAAGACTATAGAAGCAGGGGAGAAGAAAAATTTTTTGCTGCATGGAGTGACGGGAAGCGGTAAAACAGAAATTTACTTGAGATCTATAGAGAAAGTTTTGCAGCAAGGGAAAGGGGCTATCGTGATGGTTCCCGAGATATCCTTGACCCCCTTGATGATAGAAAGATTTCGCAGTTTTTTCGGTAACAAGGTAGCTCTTTTACATAGCAAACTTTCCCGGGGAGAAAGAT
Organism: uncultured Syntrophomonadaceae bacterium; assembly: GCA_964562355.1. GTDB lineage: Bacteria > Bacillota > Dethiobacteria > PWVN01 > PWVN01 > CAZLTH01. The sequence continues at coordinate 7,530 of CAZLTH010000011.1, forward strand.
ATGATGAATGGTGTCGTCTTTTATCCGGAGAGGCACGTATTGCTGTAGGAACACGTTCCGCTGTTTTTGCACCTGTCAGTAATTTGGGAATTATTATTTTGGACGAAGAGCATGAATGGACTTACAAACAAGGAGAAACTCCTCGGTACCACGCAGCAGTAGTAGCTGAAGAACGTGCTCGCAGGAATGGTGCTGTTCTAGTGCTAGGAAGTGCTACTCCTTCCTTGGAGAGTTACTGGAAAGCTGTTAAAAAAGAATATAAGCTTCTAGAACTTCCTTGGAGGGTAACAGGGGAAAAGATGCCCGAAGTTAAAATACTGGATATGCGAGAAGAACTGAAGGCAGGGAACAGAAAAATGTTCAGCCGGCTGCTGCTTTCCCGACTTGGCGAAACCCTGAATAAAGGTAACAAGGTCTTATTATTTTTGAATCGCCGGGGACACTCTACCTGTGTTTTGTGTCGTGGATGTGGGCTGGTTATGCGCTGTCCTTCCTGTGATATTTCCCTCACTTTTCATTCTCATCAACCCAAGCTTATTTGTCACTATTGCTCCTATTTGATCAAGGTACCGCAAGTTTGTCCTGCTTGTAGTTCTCGTTATATAAGATATTTCGGCACAGGTACTCAGAAAGTAGAAGAAGAAATTTCCAAACTATTTCCTGAAACAGATCTCTGGCGTCTGGATGTAGATACTACTTCCCGGAAAGACGCCCACATAAAAATCTTGCGATCTTTTCAAAAAGAAGGACCGGGAATTTTAATAGGTACGCAGATGATAGCTAAAGGATTAGATATTGCTGGTATTACCCTAGTAGGAGTGATTATAGCTGATACGGGTTTGAATCTTCCCGATTTTCGAGCCGGAGAAAAAACATTTCAACTCTTGACACAGGTTGCCGGTAGAGCAGGTAGAGGCAAGTTTCCCGGTGAAGTGATTGTGCAAACTTACGCCCCAGAGCATTATAGTATTTTAGCAGCCCAAAAACATGATTTCAAAGGTTTTTTTTCACAAGAGATTGCCATGCGTGAGGAGCTATCCTATCCTCCGCACAGCTATATGCTGAGATTGCTTTTGACCGGCAAAGATGAAGATATTTTGTCAGAAGCTTCGCAAAAATTGGCAGAGGTAACCAAAAACAATCTCCAAGTACAATGTTTGGGACCTGCCCCCTGTTCTTTTGCCAAGATAAAGGATAATTATCGCTGGCACCTAGTTTTAAAAGGAAATAATAGGGAAGATTTGAGGTCAGTAGCTCGCTCAGGGATTGAATTTATTAAGAAAAATTACCGGCATTTAAGTATTATTCCAGATATGGAGCCGTTAAATATGTTATAATAAAAAGGAAAACAGGAGGATGGACGTATGGCATTACGAGTTATTCGCAAAAACGGTGAGGCGATTTTAAGGCAGCAAAGCAAAGAAGTAAAAAAAATTACTCCTGCTATTGTTCGTCTTCTTGAAGATATGACAGAAACCATGGAAGCAGCTATTGGCGTAGGTCTGGCAGCACCACAGGTAGGGGTGGGAAAACGTATTATTGTGGTCAAGCCTGACAAAGATAATCTTTTGGAATTGATAAACCCTGTTATTTTGAAGGCATCAGGAACAGAAGCAGGTAACGAAGGTTGTCTTAGTTTTCCCGGTTTTTATGGGGAAGTAGAAAGGGCAGCGAAAGTTGAGGTAGAGGGGATGAACCGGGAAGGGAAGAAAGTCAGGATTCATGGCGAAGGTCTTTTAGCCAGGGTGTTGCAACATGAGATAGATCATCTTAACGGTATTCTTTTTGTTGATAAAGCGACAAATATTTCAAGTGAGTAGGCATTATAAAAGCTTGGAGTTGGGAAAGGAGAAGTTGATTTGAGAAGAACCGCAAGAACCGTCCCCTCGGTTCCAATGAAAATTGTATTTATGGGAACGCCAGAGTTTGCTTTAATTTCTCTAAAAGGCTTGCTAGAAGAAAAATATAACCTAGTAGCTGTAGTTACCCAGCCCGATAGACCACAGGGGCGAGGTAAAAAAATCACTCCTTCCCCGGTGAAAGAATATGCTCTAGAAGCAAACCTTCCCTGCTTGCAGCCTGTAAGTGTAAGAAATCCTGAATTTATAAAGTCATTAAGACTGCTGACGCCTGATTTGTTGGTAACAGCAGCATACGGACAGATATTACCCTCGAAAATTCTTGCAATTCCATCACTAGGAGCTATAAATGTGCATGCTTCACTTTTGCCTCGTTACCGGGGAGCAGCACCAGTGCACAGGGCGATTATGGCCGGGGAAGGAGAAACAGGAGCTACCATCTATTATATGGATGCAGGAATGGATACAGGAGATATAATACTTCAGGAAAAAATCCGGATAGAAGAAGATGAGACAACAGGAGAGTTACAATCCCGTCTGGCTGTTCTTGGAAAAGAAGTTTTACTTAAAGCTGTATCTTTGATAAGAGAAAAAAGAGCCGCTAGAACTCCTCAAAATAACCAGGAAGTTTCCTATGCGCCTCTTCTTAGACGGGAAGAAGAGAAAATCAACTGGTCATGGGGAGGCAAGAGAATTGTTAATCTGATTAATTCCTTGAGTCCAGTTCCCGGGGCATATACCTATTTTGAACAGCGTCGGGTTAAGATCCGCAGAGCTGCTTACCTGTTCTGCCAGGGAAAACAAGGCAGTGTTATACAGGTAACAAAAGAAGGTATTCTGGTGGCGGCAGGAGAAGGAGGAGTTATGCTGAAAGAAGTACAACCTGCCGGGAAAAAAGTTATGACAGCAGCAGAATTCAGCAGAGGGTATGGATTGGTTGTGGGACAATCAGTGACTAAGTGACTAAGTGACTAAGTGACTAAGTGGGGAAGAGACCAAGAGGGGAGCGAGGGAAATAGGATGCGGGAGGTTAGAGATTGGAAAAAATCTAGGGCTACCCACGGTTACCTTCCAACCCATTCGACTCGCTGTGCTCGCTCAGGGTAAGCTTCTCATTTAAGATAAAGGTGTGGAAATGAAATGAAAGCAATAAAGACAATGAAAGCCGGAAAGCGAGTTTTTATAGGCTTGATGGCGCTCAGTATTTTTTTATTTGCTGTCCTGATTTATTATCTTTGGAGAGTAGCTTTTGCACAGGAGTATATTTATAGGGCTTTATTTATGGTGGTCATAGTGCTTTTACTGCTCTTAACTGTTTTAGCTGTGGTAGGTATTGCAGGACTTGTTTTGTCTATAATACGGGGTAAAAACGTTTCTTTTTTTCAAGCTTCTGTGTACCGGACAATGAATATTTTATATCCTTTTGTTATTCAAATAGGCAGACTTTTAAAGATTACGCAAGATCGTATACAGATTTCTTTCGTTGAAGTAAATAACAAGCTGCTTGAAAGCAAAAGAACATTTGTTTCTCCTGAAAACTTACTAGTTTTATTGCCCCATTGTTTACAAAAAGATGATTGTTCGCATAAACTGACTAATGAGATCTCCAACTGTCTTCACTGTGGGAAGTGTGATATAAGCTCTCTTTCTCGGCTAGCAGCGAAATACAAGGTTGCGATTGAGGTTGTCACGGGAGGAACTCTAGCTCGTCAGGCCGTCAAGCAATATGAACCGCAGCTTATTTTGGCTGTGGCTTGTGAACGTGACTTAAATAGTGGTATAATAGACAGCAGTCCTTTACCTGTCTATGGGATTATTAACGACAGGCCGGCTGGTCCGTGTTATAATACCCGGGTGAAGGTTGATAAACTGGAAGAAGCAATAAATAAATTTTTGGGAGGAGAATTAGAAGGATGATACCAGGTTCTTTTTTTCTGGGAGCATTTTTTGACAGTACTATACTCTTTATGATACCAGTGTTTATTTTTGTTTTCTATGCTCAGAACAAAGTAAAGCAAACATACCGCAAGTTTTCTCGTGTAAGAACAAAAGGCAATGTGACAGGAGCAAATGCCGCTCGGCGTCTTTTAGACCAGGCAGGGATGCATGATGTAACAGTCGAAATGACCCGGGGAGTTTTAGATGATCACTACGATCCCCGCAAAAAAGTGATACGTCTTTCTCCAGAGGTTTATAATACTCCCTCTATTGCCGCTCTCGGTATAGCTGCACATGAAACAGGTCACGCTATGCAGGACGCACAAGGTTATTTCTTTTTAACGTTCAGAAACAACCTGTTTCCTCTGGCCAGTTTTGGTTCTCGCCTAGCTATGCCGTTGTTTTTTATGGGCTTTTTTTTCTCTGGTGTAGGGGGAACCATGATGGATATCGGCATAATCCTTTATTTTTTTGCCGTTCTTTTTCAGATTGCCACCTTGCCCCTTGAATTAAACGCTTCCAGCCGGGCTGTGGTCTTATTGGAGGGAGGGGGTTTTCTTCAACAGGGTGAAGCAGGGGGAGTGCGTCAGGTTCTTAACGCTGCTGCCCTTACCTACGTTGCTGCCATGGCTGCTGCACTGGCACAGCTTTTGAGGATGCTTTTAATAAGAGGTCGTCGGGACTGATTGATTGGAGCTGAAATTTTATGCATTATTACGGCAAAACAGATAAAGGTAGAAAAAGAAGCATTAATGAAGATGCTTTGTTGATGCTTGCCGTTGCTCCTTTCTGTTTTTTTATGGTTGCTGATGGCATGGGTGGACATGCTGCTGGTGAAGTAGCTAGCAAAATGGCTGTTGCTTCCCTAAAAAGATATTTTTTAGAAGAATTTGCCTCACTAGAATCTTTGCCTGAAAATAAAAACCTGCAGGCTTCACTTGCTGGGATGACAGTTAAAGCCAATTCACTTATCTGGGAAGCTTCCTTGAGTTACAAGGAACAGCAAGGAATGGGAACGACGCTGACGGCAGCGTTGTTTTTCGGGGAAGAATACTGTATAGGGCAGGTAGGAGATAGCAGGGGTTATTTGATAAAACCAGATGAAATTATACAAGTAACACGAGACCATTCTTTAGTAAAAGAAATGGTGGATAACGGTCAGATTAACAAACAAGATATGCACTTACACCCGAAGAGAAATATTTTGACGAAAGCACTAGGTACAGAACCACATATTGAACCTGATTTTTATAAAGGTACTCTGCAAACAGGAGAAACTTTGCTTCTCTGCACGGACGGTCTGACTAGCTTGCTTTCGGAAGAAGAAATTTTTAGAACAGTTAAAGATATTTCCTGTAAAGAAAAAGTTGTAAAAGATCTAGTAGCGATGGCCAACGACAGAGGTGGTCATGATAATATTACTATAGTTTTGATTCACAATACTGTTTCATAAAGGCTATGAGGTGACATGCATGATAGGTAAAATACTGGGAGAAAGGTACCGCCTACAAGAAAAAATAGGTGAAGGAGGGATGGCACTAGTATATAAAGGAACGGATACTCTTCTTGGCCGGACGGTAGCTGTAAAAATTCTTAGAGAGAATCTGACAGGAGACAAGGAGCTGGTACGTAGCTTTCGTAGGGAAGCTCTATCTGCTGCTAATCTTTCCCACCCCAATATAGTAAATGTTTATGACGTAGGCCAAGAAAATAATCTTTACTATATTGTAATGGAATATATTGACGGTCAGACTCTAAAAGACCTTATTCTTGAAAAAGGGACTCTGCCCCCCTCCCAAGTGGTTTCCATTGCCATTCAGATATGTGAGGCTTTAGAAGAAGCGCATAAACATAATACCGTGCACAGAGATATCAAGCCCCATAATATTCTCATAACTCCCGCAGGCAGGATAAAGGTTGCTGATTTTGGGATAGCTAGGGGGGTTACGAACACAACCATAACCTATACCAGCACAATTATCGGTTCTGTGCATTATCTCTCTCCCGAACAGGCCAGCGGAAAGCCGGCAGAAGAGAGATCGGATATCTATTCGCTAGGTATTGTGCTCTATGAAATGCTAACAGGGACAGTGCCCTTTTCGGGAGAAAATCCGGTCGCTGTGGCTCTGAAACATATACAGGAGAACGTTCCTTTCCCGGCAGAAATAAATACGGAAGTTTCGCTAGAGTTGGAAGAGATAATCATGCAAGCAGTGGAAAAAAACCCGACAGACCGTTATAGAACGGCAAAAGAGTTGAAAGAGGATTTGAAAACATTGGAGGAGCATCTAAAAGTGAATTTCTCCTATTCTAATAAATATAATGGAAGAGCCAATAATGCTCAGCGTACCAAGAACAACTCTTCCCGGCAGAAAAAGGATCGGCGTAGAGTTCGTTTGGTTATAGCTCTAGTTAGTATTGTGGTTCTCAGCGGTCTGTTTTTTGTGATCTATACCATGTTCTCTTCTTTTTTCTTGACTCCGGAGGTGGCTGTGCCGGAACTTGAGGGTCTTCCCTTGCAGCAGGCCGTTGACAGTTTGCAGGAAGTTGGTCTTGGTTTTGAAGTAGTCGGTCAAGTGTCGTCTCCGGATGTTCCTACTGGGTATGTTGTTTCTCAAAAACCCCTTGCTGGTAGGATGGTGCAGAAGGTCAGGGAAATAGAGCTTGTTTTAAGTACCGGGCCTGCTTTTATTCAGGTTCCGGGAGTTCTAGGAAAACTGGAGATGGAGGCACGGATTTCTTTACAGGCTGCTGGTTTTGAAGTGGGTAAGGAAGAGATTTTTTGTGATGAAGTGGATGCCGGACGAGTTATTAGTCAGCTCCCCGGGGAAGGTTCTCGTCTTATAAAAGGGGAAATAGTAACTATTATGGTCAGCAAAGGGGCAGAACCCTTGGAGCTAGCAGATTTGCATGGCTTAAGCCTCCAGGAAGCAGAAACATGGCTTGCTAATAGTGGTTTGGTTTTGCGACATATAAGAGAACTAACCAATCGTGCCCCGGCAAATCAGGTTATTAATCAGTTCCCGGATCCGGGAGAAATATTGAAGAAAGGTGATCCGGTTGATTTGACAGTCAGTATCGGCCCTGACCTGAGCAGGGTACAAAAATACCGCATCACTGTCAACATTCCTCCTGAGCGAGTGCCTTTAGGAGAAAAAATAGAGATAAACATCACAGATATCCGAGGTGAACAGAGAGAGACAGTAGAGTACTGGGGTAATCCGATTACCGTGGAAGGATATGAAAGAGGTCAGGTGACAGTTATATATAACGAAGAAATCCTGGCTTACAGGGAGTTCCCCGGGTAGAAAGGTGTGTGTATAAGCTGGAGTCAGGTTTGATATTAAAAGTAGGCGGTGGGTTTTTTAGTGTTTATTTAAATAAACACACGACTGTTCTTTGCCAGGCTAGGGGGCGTTTTAAAAAGGAAGGGGTGCAATTTTTAGCTGGCGATAGGGTTGAAATTAACCTAGCAGAAAAGATGATTGAAAAAATTTTACCTCGCCGGACAGAATTATACAGACCTCCCATTGCCAATGTGGAGCAAGCTGTTATTTTATTTTCTCTTAAAAACCCTCTTCTGAGCTTGACATTGTTGGATAGGTTGCTGGTGTTGGCGGAGGCAAACTATTTAAATATTTTGCTGTGTTTGAATAAAACAGATCTCCTTACCCCGGCAGATGCTCGTGATGTTCAAGATATTGTAGCTGTTTACCAGCACATAGGATACAAAGTTATCACGATGAGTGTTTTTAAGGACGATAGAGCAGAGGAAATTAAGCCTTTTCTTGAAGGAAAGATATCTGTGGTTGCTGGACCCTCCGGGGCAGGAAAGTCTGCCCTCCTAAACAGATTACATCCGGGACTGAAACTGAAAACAGGGCTGATAAGCAAGAAGATGAAAAGAGGGCGTCATACAACTAGGCAAGTGGCATTGATTCCCTTGGTATGTGGTGGGTTAGTGGCGGATACTCCCGGTTTCAGTCAATTGCTTCTAAAAGGACTTGGCTCTGGTGAACTGACTTTCTTTTTTCCTGAAATCGCTAGGCTTGCTGCTGGCTGTAGATTCAACAGCTGTCTTCATCTAAGGGAGCCGGGATGTGTGGTCAAAGAAAAAACAGGAACAAAAGAGATTGCAGCCACTCGTTACAAGAATTACCTGCAAATTCTGAAAGAGATACAAGAGATGGAAAGGAGTTATTAATATTGACGATCAACATTGCGCCGTCTCTTTTGGCAGCGGATTTTTTTTATCTAGGTGAAGAAATCAGGAAAGTAAAGGAAGCAGGTGCTTCTTGGCTTCATATTGATGTTATGGACGGGCATTTTGTACCCAATATAACTTGGGGTGCTCCTGTAGTTAGCGCTATCAAAAAAAGAACTTCTCTTTTTCTTGACGTTCACTTGATGATTGAAAATCCTGATTTTTTTCTGGCAGATTTCGCAGCAGCTGGGGCAGATCTTATCTGTGTGCATGCCGAGGCTTGTACTCATCTACACAGGACGGTTCAAGCGATAAAAGAACTGAAGATGCAGGTCGGGGTGGCTTTAAACCCGGCAACCCCTCTTGGTGTGTTGGACTATGTTCTAGAAGAAGTGGATCTGGTACTTTTAATGTCTGTTAACCCTGGGTTTGGCGGTCAGGCATTTATACCCCAAGTGTTGCCAAAAATAAAGCAGTTATCCATATTAAAAGAAAAGAGAGATCTGTCTTTTGAGATACAGGTAGATGGAGGTATAAACAAGGAGAATGCTGCTAAAGTTGTGGAGGCTGGGGCTACTGTGCTAGTAGCCGGTTCTGCTGTTTTTGGGACCAAGGATCTTATCAAAGCATTTGAATTGTTGGTCGTAGAATCAAAATCTTTTTAGTGAAAGATGGTCTTGTTTGAAATAATTGTTAAAAGAATGCATTGCAAAAAGGAATTATAATAAGGTATGTAGAACTAATACCAAGCAAGTATTTTATTGTTGAAAAATTTATCTTTAGAGAGGATATTCACAATGAGTGCGACTGTTTTGCGTAGACTTATTATTGGTTTATGGCAGCAAAAAGGCGCTTTAAAACTAACAGATTTATTGCAAAGTTCTGGCACTGTAAATAGCAGCAGAGCAGATTTTAAATTATATCTTGAGCGGACACTTTTTCTGATTCGCTACCTGTTGTTCTTTTTGACTGCTTTTTTTTTATCTGATTGCTTCTACAACAGCCCCCCTAGCGATAAGGTTTGGTGTTGTTTTTGCCCTGCTACTAGCAACCGCTCTGGCACAGAATCTTTATCGTACCATTGATAGTAATTCTTCCCACTGGAAACTTATTATCATTGAAACCTTGGCTGTGGTGCTGCTGGTTCTGCCAACCGGGGTACTGGACAGTCCTTTTATTTGGTATGCTTTTAACCCTATTCTGGCTGCAGCGATATATCTGCCTGGACTTTATTCTTGGGGTCTTCTTTTTTCATTTTTATTTATCACTTTTAAAGCCAGCCACTGGTACCTGCAACTCTTTCACCCGGGGCTTGTTCTTGGGGGTCTACATATTACCCTGTATATGCTCATGCGCCAGCATTTTGATTTGGTGCTGCTTTTTCTTATCCTTATGTCTCTAGCTCGCATTGCCGCTACTTTGTATAAAGGATTGGTGAACATCTATGAGGAGCTTGTTGCGACACACAAGGAGACGGAGCGTTCCCTAGAGTATGTTTCTTCCCTCTACCAGGCACTGGAGAGCGTTTCTGGAGAAGGAGATAGGGAACAGTTAGTAAGGCTACTGGCTGGTTATGCTGCCAAACTTTGCCGGAAACCGTCAGCCTGTTTCTTCGACAGTACAGGCAGCGGTTTGGATAATAATGGAACACCTCTTCTTTGGCTACAGGACAGTGAGAGCACATCTTTTTTCCTAGTAGACCAAGAAAGGGTCGCCTGGGAGCAGGAAATGTATCGTCTCAGGGATAAAATGCGAACAGTTAAAAATCTAGAACGTTATCTTACGGAAGACGGAGAGACCCAAATCCTGTTTATGCCTCTGCGAGCGCACGGTGATTGTTTTGGCTTCCTTGCTTATATGCAACCTGTGCAGGAAAGCCGTGATGCGGATCGGGAAAAAGCGCTTATTTTCCTAGCAGAATTGGGGGCTATAATTCTAGAGCGTATTAAAGCAGAGAAAATAGGGGAACGTTTGCTGCTGAGTGAGGAGCGGAACCGTATTGCTAATGAAATTCACGATGGTGTCTCCCAGTATTTGTTCAGTATCACTTGTGCCTTACATACCCTTTCTCAGCAGAGAACTGATTTGCAGAATGAAAAAGTACAGGAAAAAATAAGCCTACTGAAAGCTACAGCTACCCGGGCAGCTGCTGAACTGAGATCTTCCATCTACAAGATCAGCCCGCAGAAGCAGGGGAAAACTGTTTTTCTCTCTAATCTTTCCTCTTATATGGACGATTTGGCTAGGCTAAATGGTATAAGGACAACTCTGGAAGCAGAGGGTAGCGAGGAAGTATTAAGTACAGCTCTACGCAAGGGATTGCATCGAATTATCCGTGAAGCTGCCATCAATGCCATCCGGCACGGCAAGTGTAGTTTGCTTGTAGTTCGCCTGCAGATGCAACCTGGCAGCTCTGTTCTGGAGATTGAAGATGACGGCTCTGGTTATCAGCCTGAATTGATAATGGAAGAAAAAGCAGGACTGGGACTACATAATATAAGAGAATTAACAGAGAGATTCAACGGAGAGCTGGAAATACAGAGTACCCCAGATCAGGGTACATTGGTCAGGTGTATCATCCCAAAGAAACCCACTGTTGAAGAAGCCTCATAACAAGAGGATTAGGACCCTTTTGCATAAGATAGGAGGTATATAGCAATGAAATTAATACTCATCGATGATCATCCCCTAGTCTTACAAGGGATTAGTTCAGTCCTAGAATTACAGGAAGACATGGAGATAGTAGGCACGACCACCTCGGGAAGAGAAGGAATGCTCTTGCTGCAAGAACACCAGCCGGACATTGCTTTAGTTGATCTACGCCTGCCCGGGGAACATGGTCTGGATATTATCAAAAAAGGGCGGCAACATGCTCCTGCCTGCCGCTTTATTGTTCTGACCTCCTTTGGTAGTGATGCTGATATACAGCGAGCGATGTCAGAAAAGGTGGAAGGTTACATTCTCAAAGAAGCCATGCCAGAAGAACTCATTGCGGCTATTCGTATGGTAGCAAAAGGAAGACACTACGTTGATCCCTCAATCATGGAGAAGGTTGTGCAGAGTTATGAGAGTAACCCCATGGGAGAACTTACCCCACGAGAAAAAGAAGTTTTGGAAACACTGGCCCGTGGCATGTCCAACCGCGAGATTGCCGCTACGCTTTTTATCACCGAGTACACGGTTAAGAAACATGTGGGACAGATTTTAGAGAAGCTTAACCTAGCTGATCGCACCCAGGCAGCACTTTTTGGTTTTGCTAGGGGACTCGGTGATAGGAGGAAGGAAAGTAGGGGGAGGAAGTAAGTCAGCCTACGGCTGACAGTTTACAGTTTACAGTTGACAGTTGACGGG
>CAZLTH010000012.1:0-18788 GCA_964562355.1 uncultured Syntrophomonadaceae bacterium
TTGCTTCTAGCTGAATAGTTGCGAAACAATAATAACATAATATGTGTGGTGTGTAAAATTAAAACAAAGCATTATAGGGGGACACGATGGTTATCGGGATTATCGTGTCCCCCTATTTATGCAAAACTATAAGAAGATAACAGGATAACAGGTCAGGCAGGGTTTAGAGGTAGCAAGACTTCTGCGTATATTTTTCTAAAAACTTCCTGCGCCTTTTGCAAGTCTCGTGCATCGGGATGTTTGCTTGCTTCTTGGTGGCTGGCTAGGCGTTCTGGGGTAAGTGCATGCGGATGATCTGGTGGCAGGTTTTTAAATCTGGCGGTTATTTTTGGGTCGATTTTACCTCGGCAGATAAAATCTCCTATCAAGGTATTATCTTTCTCTATGAGCTGGCGAGCATTTTGCATAGTTTTTTTGGCATGCTCAGAATCAGGTGAAGCACCTAACGTGGCGAATAAAGCCACTTTTTTATTTTTCAGCAGTTTCATGTATTTTTGCGCACGACTATCGGGGTTTTCCCTGTCTGCCCAGAATCCTAGAATGATAAAATCATAGGAATCCGGTGAAGGTTGTTCTTCTACAGGGCAGAGATCAGTTGTCTCCTGGGGCATAATTTCAAAAATTGCTTGGGCTACTTTTTGGGTATTTCCTGTTTTACTTGAATAAACTACCAGTGATTTCATAAGTGAATCTTCCTTTCCAAATTTTAAATTAAGAGACGATAGACGCTCTACTCAGGTTCAAAGTTCAGCGGTTCACGGTTCACGGTTTATGGGGTTACAAGTTTGGAAACCTGGCTCTCCAACCTTGAACCTTGAACCCTGAACCCTGAACCCGTTTACCCTTTAAGTCTATTTTTATGGCGGCTGATCTGGTTTAACAAAAGTTCCAGCAGATACAAAACCCCTTTGAAACCCATAAAAGGAGTTTGATCAAAAATTTGAATGTGATGCAGGTTAGGGTTGGCGAGTTGTATTTTGACAGGAACATCTTTGCCCATTTCCAGTAACACCCCATCTCCTAACAGGATAGCAGGTTTGATTTCTTTGATGAGATTTTCTTTTTCTTCTTCTGAAGAATTGAAGAGCATTTTTTCAATTATAGGGTTGTTATTAATGTCATTAGCAAAGCCTGCTTTATTGTGATTTACAAAGATTTGTTTAACTTGTAACCCTAACTCTTTATTCAAAAAAGGAACCACATTAAGGGCAAAGCCATAATTTCCGGCAAGTACTACTTCCAACGGTTGATAGGAGAAAGTTGCTTGTCTTATTCTTAAAAGCTGACTTTTGAGTTGTTTTGTTTCTTGCTCTAAAAAAGTAGCATTGGCCTTTATATCAAAGGTTTCTGCTATTTTTTTAAGCCATTGTCTGGTTCCTTGCAGACCATAGGGAGAGCCGGAGATAAATTTTAAACCGTATTTTTCTTTTAATATTTCAGCACAAGCAATTCCTTCTGTCCTCAAAACAATATTAAACTCAGCATTAGCTGCTGTTGCGATATTTTTTAAAGATGAATCGGAGGTAAAAGCAGTGTGCAGATGGTAACCGAAACAGTCTTGCATAATTCTTTTAATTTCATTCAGGTCAGAAGTATAGTTATAAGCGTCAATACAGCTGCCGATGATGTTGTAAGTGCGTTCTTTTTTTTTAAGAGGTGGTTTTACGACTTGGGTAGCCAGGGCAGTTAATACTTCTTTTACTCCTAGGGTATAATCTCCTCTGAAACCGCCGCCTGTGAAAGGGATAAGGGTGGCGCTAACCTGGCTTTGTAAATCTTCACAGATACTTTCTACGTCCGTACCAATGAGAGAAGAAATAGCTGAGGCTAAAACAAAGATTACTGGTGGGCTGTAGGCAGCATCAACTTCCTTGATCGTTTCTTCCAGTCTAGAAGTATTGCCCATGACAATATCGTCTTCATCCATATGTGTGCTGAACAGTTTTGCATTCAGCTCGGCGTTAAGGAGCATTAACCCTTCGGTGGCGAAGTGTGTGGTGCCGGCAGGGCCATACTCGATAATACAGGCTCCTTCAATAGAAGATAGCGCCCATAATGAACCCATCCGGTCGGAGGGGAGAGGTAGGTGTTTATACAGCTGCAGTTGCATGGTGGGATTCATCCTTTCTTGACATCGCTACGAAGGTTTCTATTGATTTGGCAATGGTTTTCATAGCTGATACTGGAACTTCAAAACCAAGTTTTTTAGCGGTTCCATCCAGCACAACTTGTGTGATCCCTTTGCTTAGCAAGACCATAGGGAATTCATGACCGATATAAATATCAGGTTTTAACTTATCGTATAATTGGTGTAAGGGGGCGATATTGGCAATCATGGAAACATAAGGGTTGTGACTGTCTGCTAGAATTTCATTTATATAAAGTTCATCGCCGTCATACAAGTCTCTAGCCTGTATTAAAATGGGTGGCATATCCATACTGCTTAGAAAGCTACTTAGCTCGAAAGCGAGCATGGGGGTGTTGCCATAAATAAAATTCTTTCCTTTGAATAAGGGGGAATAGGTAGCCCGGGTCTTTTCAGCTGTTTCTTTTAGAGCTTGAATTTCAGCTGACATTTTCAGTTGAAGCTTTGTTGCAATCTCTTGGTAACCTTTTTCTATGCGCTCAAAATTTAAGAATTTGTCAAAATATACATAGTCGTTGCCGTAAAGTTCCTGCATTTTTTTGGCCAGAGGGAGAGCAGTAAAGTCAGTAACGATGTTTAAAGCAGCAGCGGGGGCGGTTTTGATACTGGCGATACTACAGCTGGAAGGGAGTACGAGATGAAGGTCAATGCCATTGTTTTGCAGTGTTTTAAAGAGCTCCGTATTTTTTATACCGCCGTAGCGGTGCCCTAAAATATTGACTGTTTTGGGGGCGAGGGGTTGGGTTTCCATCAATTCGACCAGAGCCGTAAGAGTTCTCTCTATGCCTGGGATGTGGTTGTTGCACTTAAAATGTTCCGTGTGTACTACCAGTAGTTTTGCTTGCACCTTGTCTTGCAGTTCAAAGATAACGGCCTCAACATCTTCGCCGATTATTTCCAGAACACAGGTGGTAACCAAGAGAATGGCTTTTGGTTGGTGGTGCTGGTCAATATAAGTTATGGTTTCTTTTAGTTTATCCTGACAGCCAAACACAACATCGTCCTGATTGAGGACAAAGGAAAGGAAGTTGTCTTTCATGTCGCTATCATCGCTTATTCTTTGCATATTAAAGGTTTTGGTGTAGAAAGTACATTCATCTGTACCTATTACCAAGACATGGAGGTCTGCGATATAGCCGGCTGTCAGGGCTACCCCAAAAAGAGGGCAGTGCGTGCCGGGAAACTGGGCGTGAGAAAGTTGCTTGATATCTTTGGCAACTTTAACGTCTGCCAGTCTTTTGATTTTTTCTAGGCTGTATTTATATGACAATTTTTGCTCACTCCTTTTTGAAAGTTTGAAAGTTTGAAAGTTTAAAAGTTTTATGCTAGTTGCTCAGGTTGTTAGTTTTATGGTTCAACAGTTCACGGCTTGGGTCCCTTGTTCTCCAACCCTGAACCCTGAACCCGGATTGTTATGCTCCGGGTGGCGACGCCAGTCCTAGGGGTAAGAAGACAGGTTTTCCTAGACATTGATCCAAGGTTATCCTAGCCTTTACCTTATAGACATCTCTTAGTAAGTTTGTGGTGAGAACTTTTTCCGGCGTACCTGACGTGACCAGCTTTCCTTCCTTAATTACTACCAAGCGATGGCTGTAACGCACGGCTTGGTTTAAGTCGTGTAGCACCATGACTATGGTTAGGTCCAGTTCTCTATTTAACCTAGTAAGGAGTTCCATTGTTTCTATTTGGTGGCAAATATCAAGGTAGGTTGTTGGTTCATCCAGAAGAAGCACACTGGTTTTTTGTGCCAAAGCCATAGCGATCCAGGCTCGCTGCCGCTCGCCTCCCGAAAGGCTGTCGATAGGACGATGTGCCAATTTTTCCAGATGGGTTTGTTCGAGCGCCCATTGTACATATTTTATGTCATCTTTGTTTTTTGACTGGTACCAGTTTCGATGTGGTAACCTGCCATAAGAGATTAGTTCTTCTACGGTAAAATCCGGTGGTGTGATTTGGTGCTGACTTAATATGGAAAGTTTTTTAGCCACTTCCCGGGTGGGTAGTTTATGGATATCAAGACCATCTAAATGGACCACGCCTGTTAGTGTTTTCATCAAGCGTGAGATAGCCTTGAGCACCGTTGACTTTCCTGAACCATTCGGGCCGATTAAGGAAACAATTTCACCTGGTTGTATGACAAAATCAAAATCATGCACGACAACGTTATCTTCGTAGGCTATCTGCAATTTAGAAGCAGAAATCATACTTTGTAAGACCTCCCTTTTCGTAAACTTCTTAATAGATAAAGGAAAAAAGGACCTCCAACAACAGCCATGATAATGCCGACTGGCAACTCTATCGGACTAAGGATAGTCCTAGCGGCAATATCGGCAATAAGTAGCAGAATGGCACCTATAACAGCACTGGCTGGTAGCATAAAACTGTAGTTTGAGCCAAAGAGTAATCTACTTATATGAGGTACTATCAGACCGATGAATCCGACCAAGCCAACGACAGAGATAGAGATGCCGGCTAGAAAAGCAGCTGTTGCTGATAACACAATACGAGACAAGTTCACTCTTAGCCCTAAGTTTGTGGCGGCATCATCACCAAGTTGCAACATATTAGCCGGATTGATACAGAGCAAGGCAATTACCAGACCTAGTATGCTGTAAGGAAGTAGTATATCTACATGATGCCAACTTCTACCGGCTATACTGCCGTTGAGCCACATCAAGGCTCCCTGAATGCGGTCGCTGTGCAGGAGTACCAACAAGGCAGTTCCTCCGCCTAGCACGGCATTGACAGCAACACCGGCTAAAATAATTCTTATGGGGTCTACTCCCTTTTGCCAAGCTAGAGAAAAAACAATAAGAGTGGCAATACAGCCGCCAATAAAAGCTGCTAAAGGAACAAAAGCACCTAAAACTGGAAAAACTAACATGATGGTTATTGCTGCTAGAGCGGCCCCGGTAGAGACCCCGGTAAGACCGGGGTCTGCTAGGGGATTGCGCATAACTGCTTGCAACAAGGCACCGGACATAGCCAGGTTTGCGCCTACCAGGATAGCCAGAATCAGGCGAGGGAATCTAACATTCATAACTATTGTTCTTACGTTAGAATCTTCTGTGGAGAAGAGAGCATCAATTATTTCAGCAGTTGAATAAGCAACACTGCCAAACCTCAGAGATAAGATACTGATTACAACCAAGCCTACACTTAGAGCTAGGAAAAGGAGTGTCTTTTTGGCTATTCTTTTAGAGGTCGTTGTTTCTTTTTCTATGTTCTTATTTTCTGACGCTATTGTTTTTTTCATTATCTATTAATTTTCTCTCATTTCTTCTAAGGATAAAGTATGTCAGCAAGCTTTTCTAACGCATCAATAGCCTTCGGTCCCGGGTTGGCGAAAAATAACTGGTTATCCAAGTCATAAACCCTGTTATTCTGCACAGCACTTGTTGCAGCCCAGACCGGGTTGCGAGTGAATTCTTCATCAAATATCCTTTTAGTCTGTTCTGCATCTCCGTGCGCCATTCTTAGAATAACTTGCGGATTAAGTTCTATTACTTTTTCAGTACTGAAAGGAATAAAGCCACCTCTAGCCTCTCCTAGGGGGAGGTCTTTTGCCACATTGACCCCTCTTAAGATTTCTAAAAGCTCACCTGGAAAACTTGTTTCTCTGGCTAACATGAAGGCTTCTGCTGTGCCAAAGATAATCATTACTGTCGGCGGTTCTTTATCTTGGATTCGGTCTAGAACTTTATTTTCCCGAGCTTTCATCCCCTCAATTACTTCTGCAGCTTTTTCTTCTTTATTGAAGGCCTGCCCAAATTCTTCAAGCAATCTTAAATTGTCAGAGTACTTCAAGTTGTCAAGAAATAAGGCAGTGATATTATTTTGTTCAAAAAGAGGTTTAGCGCTACCTTTAAACATAGAGGACATAATCACTAGGTCAGTATTTAAAGCTATAATTTTTTCCATATTGGGTGTTCTAGCACTACTACCAACCACAGGCAGGTTTTTCAGATTTTCCGGCAACGGTCTTCTTGTTTGTACCAGACCAACTAACTCAATGTCGAGCATATCCATAAGTAAAGCTGTACCGTAAGATAAAGATACAATGTTTTCAGGGGGTGCATCCAAAACAAGTTCCGTTTCACCAGTACCAGGCATTCTAAAAGTAGTGTCAATAACTTCTTCAGCAGGATTGTCTTGATTCTCTGTTGGAGTTTCCGCTGGAGTTACCTCAGGTGTAGCGTCTTCAGCTGCGGGAGAGCAGCCAAGCAATAGAAATGTTGTAAGTAATAAAATGCTCATTAATAGTAAAGTTTTTTTCATTTTTATATTTACCCCTCCTGTTTTTGTTTTAGGAAACCTGTCTTTGTTCCCCATGCTCTAAAACTATTCTCGCTAACGACAGATAATCATCTGTTAGGTCAGAGGTCGGGAAAGCCTCTACGACTGTTTTACCTTCATTTTCGGCTTTTTGTACAATGGGGTCTCTGGGTATGTACTGTACAACTTCGGTGCCTATTTCAGCAGCAGCCTGATTGACGAGATTTTTTTCTTTTTCCACCCCCTTGGCATTTAAAATCAAACCTCTTAAGCGAGCGTAACCTTTGTTTTTGAAAAGGTTTACAGCGGAAGCAATATTGGCTGCGGCATAAAGAGACATCATTTCACCGGAAGTGACGACATAAACGTCTTGGGCATAACCACCTCGCAAGGGCATGGCGAATCCGCCACAGACAACATCGCCTAGAACATCATAAATAACTACATCTGGTCGGTAGATTTCAAAAGCATTTAATTGCGCCAACATTTCAAAAGCGGTAATGATACCTCTGCCGGCACAGCCGGTGCCAGGGGTCGGTCCTCCTGTTTCCACACAGAGGACATCGTTAAAACCTCGGAAAACAATTTTGTCTAGGGTTACCTCATCTTTTTTTTGTCTGATGCAGTCTAGAACAGTTGGAATCAGCTTCCCTCCCATTAGAGTTTTAGTGGAATCAGCCTTGGGGTCACAGCCAATTTGCATTACCTGTAGTCCAAGAACGCTGAAAGCGGCAGAGAGGTTGGAAGTAGTGGTGGACTTGCCGATACCACCCTTGCCGTAGATAGCTATTTTTCTCATCGCTGGTGCTCCTTTATCTGAAAATGATAATTCTTCCCTACAGAGGAAGGTTATCAAATAAATTTCTTCCTGTCAACCGTTTTTTCTTCTTTTAGCTTTTTTCTCGTTTTAGTCAGTTATTTGGAAAAGTTCAATTCATAGCTGGGAAAGCTAAAGCTAAAGCTAAAGCTAAAGATAAATATTGGAAGAAGAATAACCCTATCATTTTGAGCATCAGTGAAATGGTGTAGATGATAAAATTTAATCCGGAAAAAGATAAAAGAATGTGGAATAAGATATCCAATAATAAAATATAAGGAAGGACTTCTTTAAGATTTGTCGCATTATTTTGAGATATGTGTTAACATTGCAAGATAAAGCAAAAGAAGAGGGAGTTTAAGATGACTATCGCAGTGTGATTTTTCGATAAATGAGTACAAGAGACTAAATTATATAGCTAGTTAGATGATAGGTCTGTTTTTTTGAAAGCATGCAAAATTATGGTGAGGTCGCTTCGAAGGAAGTTGATATTATTGTTGCTACAGTGGAGGTGATTGTGTAAATGACATCAGCCTTACCCGATTCTACTAAGGAAATAATCAAAGCCTTTGAACGTGCTGGTTATTACTTTGATCAGCAGACTGATTCGCATGTTATTTTAAAACATGCCAACAGAAAAACTGTAAACATACCTCGGCATAATCCTGCCGTGGGAGGAATGTGTGGAGAGGTAAGAGATTTAATTTCTGTGGCGGGCTTCAGTGTAACGGAATTTATTGATTTGCTTAAACGTTAAGTGATGCAAGTGCTGCACGAGAATGAGCAGGGCGAGGATGGGGAGGTTTTATTTGATAATTTTTGTAAAGACAGGAAGTAGACAACGTTCCTTTTTTTCTCGAAGAGTATTGCCATTTAGCTGAACATAGATTATAATAACTGCGTGAGTGGGTTTGGGCGAGAGTGGCGGAACGGCAGACGCGCTAGGTTCAGGACCTAGTGCCCATACGGGTGTGGGGGTTCAAATCCCCCCTCTCGCACCAGTAGAAAAGTTAATAAATATCGGCATCCTAGAGGTTTGCAAGAAAATAACAGCAAGGTAGTAAATGGTAAAAAGAAGCTATTTGACCGTAATCTTACCGCAATGAGAAAGAAAGAGCAAAATTTATTGCAATTTTACTGCAATAAAAAATTTTCAGTCGTAGAGCAGGTGGATTGCAAAGAAGGTGTGGAGATGCAACGAATCAATCTTGAAGAAGTTCGCCAAGGGTTCCAGGGCAAGCCGTTTAGTAAATTGATAGAATACCACTTACAACGTCAGAAACAGAACGCTCGCATTCGGGATCTTCAAGGAACTATTCAACTTCTTCCAGAAGAGGCGAGACCTCTCGTAGAATCATTTATTGATCGTTGGAATGAGAGGCTTTGTGAGAGAGATTTCCTGCAAACAGAAGCCTCTCATGTTTTTGATCAAATAGTTGACGATGCTAGAAACGTACTTGTTGAATCAGGGATTCAGTTTAATGATGAGACTCTGTTTGATATGTTCAATATTATTGTACTAAATTGTGCATACAGTGCTTACGATCAGCCAAAGACGAGAGAATTCATGGGAATACACTCTGTTAGATTCCCATGGTGGGCATACGTTGGTTTAGTTGCTGCTCCTATTCTTTTTGCTACAATTTATTATATAATGGAGCCGGCAGCAACACTTGTAGGAGCAATGTTTGTGTTTGTAGGCACTATGCTTTGCTATATAGGATATGATATGCTTTCAGTTGGAATGTCTGCTAAAAAGTTTAAAGAGTATCCTAAACCTGTGTATGGTTTTAAAAAGCGTTGGCAAGTATTTGTTGCTGGTTTGGGTTTTGTATTAATTGGTGGAGCAGTTTTGAGTGTTGTTTTTTGGTTCCTTTAGCTGATCGGTTTTTTAAATGAAATAGAGAAAAGCATAAGAGAGGAAGTTTGCCATTGTGGGAAGAAAACAGGAATCATAGATCCCATTCTGCTTGTGATGCTTGCTACTATACTGACAGATTTTGCTGGATTTTGGAAGAGAACGAAAAATGATTTTCAGCTTATTGAAATTAATTTGTTTCTAGGTGAAGATTTGAGCGGTTTAAGAGATTATGCGCTAGAACCTGATGAATAAAAAGGAGGACTATTAAAGATGTGTGGTGCAAAAAGACGATATAAGGTTCTTATTAAAGGTCCATGGGATGGAATTGAAGAAGATTTGTGGGAATTATCTGATGATGTGGTAGAAAAATTTGTTGATGAAGAAAATTATGCTTATGCTATAGCATGTTATGAAAAAGGAGAATTAATATATCGTATGGCTACGAAGAAATTTTGGGAGAGACAAGAACAAATGCTGAGAATCATGATGGATCAAAATTTGTCACCAGAGATGAAGCAAGGAAAAATACTAAGTGGGATTTAGAAAACTGAAAGTATCTCAGGATACCTAGACTTTCTATAACCGAAGGCAGAAAACTTGTAAGGTTTTTATAACCTAAAAGTAAAGGGGAAAACCGTGGCTATTTTTACACCAAGAGGACTAAAAATCAGGTTACCAGTTGATTATGCTTTTGCCCTAATGGCGAGACTTTATCCCAAAGTTGACGCTTTCAAGGTTTTAAAAACGACAGAAAGTTTGGAGTTAATTCCTTCTGTGATAACTCTTCTAACTGGATTGGTTTGTTTTTATCTACGCTTACCAGCATTTGAAATTGGCTATATGTTTTTATTGCTTCAATAATTGGATTTTTGACAGCAACCTTTGGCCTTTACATAATTGTTCCTATATTAGTTCGTTTAGGACTATTTTATAGTAATATCACAGGCTTTGGAACTTTACTGGTTTTACCTGCGGTGTATGGGTTTGTAACAGTAGGGTGGCAAGGTGTCATTGGCTATTTTATTGCTAAAACTTTCGCAGGAAGCATAACTATGGTAATAGAATTTATCCTGACGAAGATAGCTTTTTCAAGGACAGGGTCAGCTATTACGATGGCAGAAACAAATTTTTTTAAGGCGTACGAGTTCTACGCAGACAAGTTAGGGGTAACAACCGAAACCTGCCAAGGAAATCAAGCTTCTTAACGTTCCACGCTTGACAGGATTATGCCGGGGTATACTTAAAGTTTTTTGGTTGGTATGTTTTAAAATAACATGTGAGCCAGACTGCCGGTCAATGTAATAACCTGCTTGTTTAAAAGCCTTGATTATTTTCTTAGCAGAAACTGATGGGACTGGCGGCATTTATACAGCCACCTCCACTGTAGCAATAATAGTAGCAACTTCCTTTGGGGCTGGCTCTCCATGACTTTGCATGCTTTCAAGAAACAGGGCAATAGCATCGCTAATATTGGCTAATGCTTCTTCAACAGTATCACCTTCGGAGATGCAACCAGGTAAAGCTGGCACAGTCACGGTATAGCCGCCATCTTCCAAATCGGGAGTAAGTATAACGTTGTACTTCATTGTTGGAGGCCTCCTTCTTTATAGACTTAAGCCTTGTTTTGCAGAGCCAGAGGCAGGTAATTCCTTGTGCTTGTTTCGCATAAGTAGCAAAGCAACCACGGGGAATCAACAAGTGGTAAATCAAGCCGTTATTTGATCAACAGATGGTGTAGGCTTTAACCAGTCTGCTATTCACTATTATACGCTTTCAGATTAAGGCAAGTCAAGAATTTTAATGTACGCCATGTTATAAAGCGGCATTTTGAAGTTGGTCACGTGTTCAAATCCCCCCTCTCGCACCAGTAAAAAAAATAACAGGAGCGTAAATCCTGCTATTTTATAAAGAAATTTATTCTCCTCTTGACGCCTTACTGTTTCGAACAAGGCATCAAGAGGTTTTTGTTTATTATTCCAAGCAATTAGATGGCAAAGGAAAATTAATAAAGCGCAAACTCAAATTAGTAATCCCCTATTAAACTCTTCAGCATCGCCTGCTTTTCGCATATTTTGTAAATCACATACCTCGCTACTAAATACGCTGCTCCAATAGCAACCAGAAATGAAATTTAAGAGGTGCTGAATTTAGCCTTACTCCTATTGTCGTTAAAATAACGAAGAGTATTCCCTCAACTAGCACTGTATTTATGATTACCCTAGCCAATGTAAGCGATGAAACTACCCAGCAAAAATTATAGGAGGACAAATGTTCTAATAGTAATTGCCAAAAAAGAAGTTAAAGTTTGAATATGTTGCACAATGTTGTAATATGTGTTAATATTACAAAAAGAACAAGAAGGAGGAACCTGATATGACCACTGCGGTACGAGTTTCCGATACATTGGTTCAAGAAGCTAAGTTATATGCCAAGTTGGAGAATAGGTCTGTAAAAGGACAAATTGAGCATTGGGCAAAAATAGGGAAGTGTGTTAAAGAAAATCCTGATTTAACTTATGGTTTAATAAAAGAAATTTTAATTGGGCTGGAAGAGTTAGATAAGGGTGAGTCCTCAGAATACATTTTTGGATGATGACTATGAAGATTACACAATCTCATTTTTTCAAAAGAAAAGTCAAGAAACTCAGAGAACAAGAGAAGAAAATATTAGACCAACAAATCCAAACAATAATTAATAACCCAAATATTGGGCATAGAAAAAAAGGTGCTTTACGAGAGGTTTATATTTATAAGTTTAAAATGTATACCACTCAATACCTGCTAGCATACCGCATAATTGAAGGAGAACTTGAACTAATAATGATTGGTTCACACGAAAATTACTACAGAGATCTTGAAAACTATCTAAAGTAGGGCGAAGGGTATAGGGATATTAGCATCCTTTGTAGGATATAAAAGAATAACAAAAAATGAAAGCAGGAGGCGAATTGTATTGAGTATGATCAGAGATGAAAAATTAGCTCCGGAAGGTAGGGCAAAAATTGACTGGGTTAAGAAACATATGCCGGTTCTTGGTGCATTGGCGAGGGAATATCGGGACAGAAAGCCGTTTGAAGGGATAAATATTTCTATATGCCTGCATTTAGAAGCTAAAACAGCGTATCTTTGCCAGGTTTTGGCTGCCAGTGGTGCTCGGGTAGCGATTGCCGGGAGCAATCCTTTGTCAACGCAGGATGATGTGGCAGCAGCCTTGGCTGAGTCTGGCGTAGATGTTTTTGCTTGGTATGATGCCTCTGCCGAAGAGTATGATAACTTCTTGGAGGTTATGTTGGAGGAAAATAGACCTAGCTTGATTGTCGATGATGGCGGCGATCTGGTTTCTTTGTTGCACAAGAAAGAGAAGGAAGATTTACTTAAAAATATAATCGGTGGGGCAGAAGAGACAACTACCGGCGTTTTACGATTAAGAGCCATGGAACAGAATAAGGTGCTAAAGTTCCCTATGATGGCTGTAAATGATGCTTACTGCAAGTATCTTTTTGATAACCGCTATGGTACAGGGCAATCCGTCTGGGATGGCATCATGAGGACTACCAACCTGCTGGTAGCCGGTAAAAACGTAGTTGTTGCGGGGTATGGTTGGTGCGGTAAGGGTGTTGCGAGTAAAGCAAAAGGTCTGGGAGCTAACGTTATCATAACTGAAGTTGATCCTATAAAGGCGGTAGAAGCAGTTATGGATGGGTACAGGGTAATGCCTTTGCTTGCTGCTGCCCCCTTAGGAGATATTTTTATCACGGTAACAAGCTGCAAGGGTGCCATAGACAGAGAGCATTTTAAAGAGATGAAAGATGGCGCTATTATCTGCAATGCTGGGCATTTTGATGTGGAAATTAATAAAGAGGCTCTGAAAGATATGGCAGAGAAAGTAAAAAAAGGCAAGAAAAATATTGTTGAATACCAGTTGAGTGACAAAAAATCAATATACCTCTTAGCCGAAGGGCGGCTGGTTAATTTAGCAGCCGGCGATGGTCATCCGGCTGAAATAATGGATCTTTCATTTGCTTTGCAAGCTCTATCCCTGGAGTATTTGCAGCAGAATAAAGGGAAGCTCCCTGCAGCAGTATTAAATGTCCCTGAAGAGCTGGATAAAAGTGTCGCCCGTTTAAAATTAAAGACTTTGGGTGTGGCTATAGATTCGCTTAGTAGTGAACAGGAAAAGTATCTTTCCAGCTGAGAAGGTTAGTGACTGAGTGACTGAGTGACTGAGTGACTGAGTAAGTAAGGACGAACTAATTCTCGTCGTGTTTGTTAATACTCTTACTCATCGTATTAACCCTACTTATTCACTTACAGCCGGAGAGCCTGCCCTGAGCAAGCGCAGCGAGTCGAATGGGCTGACTGACTTACTGACACACTCGTCCTCACTCGTTACCTACTTAGTCACTTAGTCACTTAGTCACTGTATTAGTCCCTAGATAAGAAGGAGAGTGAAAAAATGAAATTGGCTATTATTGGTGGGACGGGCGTTTATGATCCGGATATGCTCAGTGATTTGCAGGAAGTTGCAGTTGAAACTGCTTACGGGGCACCGGTGCCGGTTGTGACAGGCAGGTATGCTGGCAAAGAAGTAGTTTTCCTCTCGCGGCACGGCTCAAAGCACAGTGTGCCGCCGCATAAAATTAATTATCGTGCTAACATAGCTGCCTTGAAGAAGCTTGGCGTGCAAAGAGTTTTAGCCACGGCAGCGGTGGGGTCTTTAAATCCGGCTATGGAGTCTGGTCACCTAGCGCTAGTTGACCAGTTTATTGATTTTACCAAAGACAGAAAGAGCACCTACTATGATGGTGGCGAAGCAGGGGTTGTGCATACGGATTTTACTGAACCCTACTGTTTAGAAATGAGAAAGATTTTAAGTGAGGTGGCTAAAGACTTAAATATAAAGTTGCATCCTAAATCCACCTATGTTTGTGCGGAGGGACCGCGCTTTGAGACGCCAGCAGAGATAAAGATGTTCCGGCAGTGGGGCTCTGACCTAGTGGGGATGACCGGTGTGCCAGAAGTTGTTTTAGCTAGGGAGTTAGGTCTGTGCTATAACACGATAGCCCTAGTAACAAATTTTGCTGCTGGCATTTCGCCGGAAAAGTTGACACATCAAGAAGTTTTAGAAGCTATGGCTGCCAATATAGGTAATGTGAAAAAAATCATGCAACAGTTCATACGCACTCTTTCCGATGAGCTCGATTGTGATTGTAGCGACAGTTATATTGAGGGACATTAGATGAACCATATAATCTGGCAGGAGGGAGTTTTAACTTTACTGGATCAAAGGAAACTGCCCCTGCGTCAGGAAAGAGTAATATGTAAAACCTATGAGGAAGTTGCTGTTGCTATAAAGGATATGGTTGTGAGGGGAGCTCCGGCTATCGGGGTTGTGGCGGCTTATGGTCTGGTTATGGCGGCTGCAGCTTACAGGGAGAGTTCGTCCGATTATTCTTTGCCGAGTATGCGTAATTATCTTGAGGGTGTTGCCCAGCATCTGAAAGAAACTCGTCCGACAGCGGTAAATCTGGCCTGGGCGTTAGATAGAATGTTGGTCAAGGTGATGTCGGAAGATTTAAAAGCTGTGCATGTTGTTAATATCTTGACAGAAGAAGCTGATTTGATAAGGCAAGAAGACCTAGCTGCCAATAAAAGTATGGGTAGGCATGGGGCCTCTCTTCTGCCTGCTGGGGCTAGGATTTTGACTTATTGTAATGCCGGGGCGTTAGCTACTGCCGGCTTTGGCACGGCTTTAGGCGTGGTACGTGCCGGTCAGTCAGCCGGAAAAGTGGAAATG
The DNA here is from genome assembly GCA_964562355.1 of uncultured Syntrophomonadaceae bacterium. GTDB lineage: Bacteria > Bacillota > Dethiobacteria > PWVN01 > PWVN01 > CAZLTH01. The sequence goes on from CAZLTH010000012.1 coordinate 14,896, forward strand.
GTCTATGCTTGTGAAACTAGACCTTTTTTGCAAGGAGCAAGATTAACTTGCTGGGAATTGATGGAAGATAAAATTCCGGTAACGCTGATTACTGATAATATGGTTGGTTACTTGATGTATAAAAAAATGCTGGATTTAGTAATAGTCGGGGCGGATAGGATAACTGCAACCGGCGACGTGGCTAACAAGATTGGCACTTATTCCCTAGCTGTGTTGGCTAAAGAACATCAAATTCCTTTCTACGTGGCGGCACCAATGTCATCTTTTGATCTTAGTTTGGAAAAGGCCTCACAAATTCCGATCGAAGAGCGAGCCGCCAAAGAATTGTCTTGCCTAGGGGAAGTGCAAATTGCACCGGAAAAGATAGACGTTTTTAATCCCTCTTTTGATATTACCCCAGCCTCTTTGGTAACGGCTATAATTACCGAGAAGGGGCTGCTCAGGCATCCTGATAGGGAAAAGATTACTACCTTGTTTAAGGGAGAGTGAAGAAAATGTTTCTGGAGAAACATAAGGAGCAGGTTTTATCCATTGCCCGGGCTACCAAAGAGCAAGGACTAGTTTCTGCCTCCTGGGGCAACGTTAGTGTTCGCCCAGCAGGAGAGGATAAGATGGTAATTACACCTAGTGGTTTGGATTATTTTTCTCTTGAATACTCTGATATGGTGGTACTGGATTTTGATGGTAAAGTTTTGCAAGGAACCCATAAGCCGTCTTCAGAATATCTTTTACATAAGGAAATATATTTAAATCGTTCTGATGTATTAGCTATAATACATACACATAGCATATTTTCTACTGTTTTTGCTGCTGTGCAAAAACCTATCCCGGTTATCATGGAAGAACTGGCGCAAGTAAACGGTGGGCAGGCAAAAGTAGCTGACTATGCCTTGTCAGGTTCCGCTGAGTTAGCCAAAAACTGTGTAGAAGGTTTGGGAGATAGAAGTGCAGTTCTATTAGCTAGGCATGGTTTAGTTGGGGTTGCGACAACACTGGCGGAAGCTTTGAAAATTTGTCAGGTGGTAGAAAAAGCAGCTCAGATTGCTTTTTATGCATTTAACCTAGGGGCGCCGGAAGAGATTGATCCTGCTGATATTAAGAGGATGCGAGAAGTTTATCTGAAAAATTTGTAACTACTCAGCTAAGCTGCTGCAGCAATACCTCGTTCGCAGGATTTTATGTGTGTATCGGTGCTCAAATCTTTCGGGCAGTGCAATAACTCCCTCGCTTCTCTCGGTCAAACAAATTGCCCTGCTATCCTCAAGATTTTCCGCTCCTTTTTATTAGTAAAATCAATGCTCACTCCGGTATTTGCTGCAACAGCTTAGGCAACTTTGAGAAAACTTTAAGGACAGAGTAGTTAAAAAAATCATCTTCCTGAAAAGGTGGGAGATAAAAGGTGATGAGAAAGGGGGATAAAATGAAAACAACTTTGGTTAAAAACGGCACTGTTATAACGATGGATGATGAAATGAGGGTGCTGAAAAACGCTTTTTTGCTCATCGAAGGAAATGCTATCAAGAAAATATTTGCTTCTGCTGAGGATTTTGATGTTTATGAAAGTAAAAGAGAGAACAGAGAACCTGATATTGTTATTGAAGCCCGGGGAAAAATGGTTTTACCTGGTTTTGTAAATGCACACGGTCATGCGGCTATGTCTTTATTTCGCGGGTATGCCGATGATCTTCCTTTGATGGAGTGGCTGGAAAAAAGAATTTGGCCACTGGAGGCGAAACTGACGGCGACAGATATTTACTGGGGCAGCATGCTCAGTATCATCGAAATGCTTAAAAACGGTATAACTACTTTTGTTGATATGTATTTTTTCATGGATCAGGTTGCCCGGGCAGTGGCGGAAAGCGGGATAAGAGGAGTTCTTTCGCGGGGGATGGTGGGAACAGGGAATGAGGCGGCAAAAGCTTTGCTGGAGAGTGAAAAGTTCTTTACTGACTGGCATAATGCCGGGGAAGGAAGGGTTAAGGTAACCTTAGGTCCACATGCACCCTATACCTGTCCTCCTGATTACTTGGAAAAAGTAATCACTTTGCGAGATAAGCTGGCTATTCCGCTACAGATTCACCTAGCGGAAACAGAGTGGGAAGTAAATTTTTGTTTGGAGAATTATGGCAAATCACCAGTGGAGTTGATAAATGATACTGGTTTGTTTGAAGGACCTGTGCTGGCTGCACATTGTGTGCATTTAACCAAAGAGGACATACAGATACTGGCAGAAAAAGAAGTGAAGGTTATTCATAACCCCAAGAGTAATTTAAAACTGGCTAGCGGCATCGCCCCTGTTCCGGCACTCATAGCGGCAGGTGTTGTTGTTGCTCTGGGGACTGATGGAGCGGCCAGCAATAATAACTTAGATATGATGGAAGAAATGCGCCTGGCTGCTCTTTTACATAAAGGAGTGCAGCAAGATTCCAGCCTGATTCCGGCGGAGACAGCTTTACTGCTGGCTACTAAAAATGGCGGCAGAGCTGTTTTTAATGAGCGTATCGGCTCACTGGAAGAAGGCAAACTGGCTGACTTGATGATCATCAATTATGAAGGGGTGCCTCATTTAACCCCGGGACATTCCCCTGTAGCCGATGTTGTTTATGCAGCCAAATCGGCTGATATAGACAGTGTTATGATTGATGGTAAGATAGTTGTTGAGCAAGGTAAATGTAAACACTTGGATGAGGAAAGAATAATCTTTGAGACCAAAAAACGGGCGTTTGATTTAGAAAAGAGGTAAGTCTTTGAAAATATTGTTAACTAATGATGATGGGATTTATGCGGAGGGAATACGCTCCCTTTATAAAGAATTATCTAAAGAGCATGAGATTTATGTAGTTGCTCCTGATCATGAGCAGAGTGCTACCGGTCATGCTATAACCATGCATCGCCCTTTGAGAGCTGAAAAAATTACTCATTTATATAAAGGCAGTAAAGGTGCCTGGTCGGTCAATGGTACCCCTGCCGATTGCGTTAAACTGGCTGTGGAAGCTTTGCTTCTAGACGATTTGCCGGAACTGGTGATATCAGGCATTAACAGGGGTTTTAATTTGGGAACTGATGTTCTTTACTCGGGAACTGTATCGGCAGCTATAGAAGGTGCAATTCTAGGGTTGCCGGCGGTAGCTGTTTCGATTGCTTCCGTCCCCGATTCACCTGATTTTGATATGGCAGCCACTTTTATTTCTGATTTGCTAAAGTCTATACAAGAGCATACTATGGACAGTGATACCGTACTTAATGTTAACTTGCCGAATATCTCTGCTGCAGATATAAAGGGAGTGTGCATTACTAGCTTGGGCATACGCTTCTATCAAAATTCTTTTGAAAAACGTGTTGATCCTCGCGGTAAAACTTATTATTGGCTGGCAGGCAAATTGGTGGAAAAAGAAAATCAGAAAAACAGCGATATCGTAGCTGTTGAGAAAGGTTTTATTTCTATAACCCCCTTAGAATTTAACTTAACTAACAAAAAAATGATTCCTGTTTTGAATTCTTGGGAAATAACTTGGTAGTAACGGGAGGAGTGACTCAGTGACTCAGTGACTCAGTGACTCAGTAAGTCAGTAAGTCAGTAAGTCAGTAAGCAAATAGGATGTGAGATGTGGCTGACAGTGCTTGGTGCCCCCTCCCCCTTGATGGGGTGAAGACGAGGAGTACGAGTCTGAACGAGTCCTGCCGACGGCGACAGCCGAGTCAGGAGTCTGCGCAAGGGTTGGGGAGGGGGTGAGAAGTCTGGAGCGAGAAGGGGAAACTGAGGAGGAAAAGTTTATGGATTTGATCAGACAGGGGAAAAATCGTTATGTCTTGCCGGCGACTAAAAAAAGGCAGGTAGATGTGCTTGTTTTTTTGCCGGAGAAGTATTTGCCTAGTCTGCTGGAGGATAATTC